>JBMYOA010000027.1:0-15842 GCA_049598825.1 Opitutales bacterium
GAAGAGCTGAGTGGGTTTGAAAAATTCGGAGCGGGTCGTATTCGGTTGGGGGCGAGCCAACAGGCATGTCGCTTTTTTCTCCCTCCTCTCATCAAAGAATTTAAGAAGGGTGTACCTCAATGCAGGTTTGAAGTGTATGGAGAGGATACTCCCAAGTGCCTGAATATGTTAAGTCTGGGCGAGTTGGATCTGGCGATATCCTTGGAGCCGATCAAAAACTTGGAGATCGAATTTGTGCCCTGTTTCACGGATGAACTTCGTTTAATTACAACCCAGGATCATGAATGGGCCAAGAGTGGATCTGTCGATTGGACGAAGGTTGCGGGGGAGAATTTTATCCTCGATAACCGGGCGAGTTATTCCTTCAGAATGATTAATGATTATTTGGAACAAAATGGATTGAAGTTAACCAGTTTTATGGAGATAAGCAGTTCGGATGCGAGTAAGGAACTGATTAAGCTTGGATTGGGTGTCGGCGTGATGGCTGACTGGTTGGTCGCCAATGAGGTGGCATCGGGGGAGTTGGTAAGTCTCCCGTTGGGCTTCGGTAAACTTACTCGGACCTGGGGGATTTCCATTCGAAAAGGTCGGAAATTAAATAAAGCTGAGCGAATTTTTATCAAAATAGCGGAAGAATCCGGATGTCATTGGATGGTGAATCGCCGTCTTACGCCTTAGGAATAGCATCGTCCGTAAGGGCTAAACTATCTTGCATGATTCACTTTTTGTATACACAAAAGATGAATGTCCCTTTTTAAATACCTAATCTCTTGCTTTAGTATTCTGGTTGTTTCCTCCATCCTCCTCCATGGTCAAAATCGTTCGATCAGCGGAGATGCCAGAAAGTTTAAATTAGCCCCCGCCCAGTCGGTTAAAAGCAGCATTGGACCCACGATGGATGGAGGAAGGCTAGGAGTGGATCGTTTAATTGATGGAAAATTGCCGGATAGTGGATGGCGTTCCACCTGGACGGTTTGGATGAAGAAGAACCCGAGCCTAACTTTCGATCTGGGAGCTGAAAAAAGAATTGGGGTTATTCGAATCTACTTCCAACCCTGGGACCGGAGTGATGAGCTGATGGAAGTAAAAGTAGAGATAAGTCGCGACGGAGAAAATTACATGCTTTTTAATGAGTATGAAGGATTTGTGGCAGAGAAAGGCAAGTCAGCGTGGGCTGAGGTCGATTTGCGGGCTGTAAAGGCTCAGTATTTCCGAATAACCCCAAAGTATCAGGGATGGGGAAACCAGTGGGGGGAAGTCGAATTCTGGGAGATAAGCAACTAAGTAAGGATTAGTCTCTTTTTGAAATGTTGCTGAAGTCCCTGGCCGATGGGGCAACCCGATTATTCCCGCTTTGGTCGGTCTTGGTAGGACTGACCGCTCTTTACGAGCCGAGCCTTTTTTTATGGTATGGAAAAGACGCAATCAGCCTGGGTCTCGGCATCATTATGCTGGGAATGGGGTTAACTCTTTCGGTCGAAGATTTTGCTGAGGTTTTGAAAAAACCAAAGTTGGTGGGCTTGGGTGCATTCTTACAGTTTTCGATTATGCCGGCGTGGGCGGCTCTTATTGCTTTTGTTTTTAAGATTCCCGGAGAGATGGCGGTTGGACTGATTTTAGTTGCCAGTTGCCCTGGCGGAACCGCATCCAATGTGGTGGTGTTTTTAGCCAATGGAAGGGTGGCTCTTTCCGTTTGCCTGACAGCTGTTTCCACATTACTCGCAATTGTGGTGACGCCGTGGTTGACCCATTTATATGCCGGACATTATCTGCCGGTGGACCCTTGGGCTTTAATGAAAAGTATATTTTATATCGTTTTGATCCCTCTGCTTTTTGGGATCAGTCTGAAAAAATTCTACCCAAAGGTCGCCAGACGGTCCGCCAATTTTTCACCTTTGTTATCCGTTTTATTCATCCTGTTAATTGTTGGGTTTGTCTTGGCGGCGAAGCGGGAAACAATCCTTCTTCATTGGCAAACCATGCTGGGTGCGGTGTTTCTTTTACATGTAGGTGGTTTTGCATTGGGTTATTTTTTGCCGCGTTTGATCGGGGAGGAGAAGACCGTGAGTCGTACCTTATCGATCGAAGTGGGAATGCAAAACTCGGGTTTGGGCATGGCTTTGGCGAGTAAACATTTTTCCAGTATGCCGATGGTTCCCGCTCCATGTGCCTTGAGTGCGGTTATGCATTGTCTGATTGGAAGTGTTCTTGCGGCTATGTGGAATCGTTCCGGAAATCAGAGTGAGGTAAAAAAAAGTTTGGAAGAGCTTGAGTCCGAAGCTTCCTGAATTCAGAGTAATTGTTCATCGCAATGTCTGATCTTCCGCCTCACATTTTGTCTCCGACTACTCATCTTAGAAGAGCAAGTGGTTATTTTGATCTCGAGATGTACCAGGAGGCGGACCGAGAGTTGCGGGCTCTGCCGGATGAAGAGCCTTGGCTAAAAAAGAAAAAAGTTTTTCAGGTGGCGATCAGGCAGGACTTAAAGGACTGGGCAAATATGCGGACCTTGTCCCGTGAGCTGCGTTATTTGTACCCGGATGAAGAGGACTGGTGGGTTTCCGATGCATTTGCTACCCGCAGAAGTGAATCGATTGAGGATGCCCGGGAAATTCTCCTCGATGGCTTGGCGGTTCATTATGAAAGTGCGATCATCCGATATAACTTAGCCTGTTATGCCTGCCTGCTTGGCCATCCCGGGGAATGTCTTGATTTTCTCAAAGAAGCTGCCCGGCGGGATGAAAAATACAAAGAAATGGCGATGGAAGATGAAGACCTGGAGGCAGTAAGAGAGGCTTTGCAGCAAATGGGGTGGGGGACGAAGTTGGCATGATCAAAAAGCAAAAAGGCTTCAGCCTGCTCGAACTTTTAGTTGTGATTGCGATCATTGGAATCCTCATGGGGATTTTGTTCACCGGATGGGGCTACATCAGCAGGAAGCAAGCATCTCAAAAAGCGAAGCTCGAACTTGTGGGTCTTAAAAACGCAGTCAACGAATACTTGGCGGACTTTGGGGAATATCCAAATTGCCCGAAGGGAATTTGTACGCCGGGTGAAACCTTGTTCATGTCATTGGCTGGTTTTCACAATGAAAACGGCAGTCTTGAATTACCCCCATATCCATCCAAAATTCCCACCCATCTTTTTCATTTTGATTTATCGGCTTTTGATCAGACTGAGATCCCCGATATTTCCCATGGTGGTGGAATGTCGTTACAGCTTTGGCTTGCTCAGACGCTCGGCAAAGATCCTGCCTTTTTAGATCCCTGGGGGAATGAGTATGTTTATGAATACCCGTTGGAGGAGGGTGGGGAAGGATATCAACTATTCTCAATGGGGCCCGATGGAAAAACCGGGGATGAGTTCAGCAAGGACGATATTCGCTAGAGGCTGGGCCTACAATTCAGGGAGCACTCGCACCCTGTTCAATCAAGCGCCCACGCAATACCTTTAAGGGTTCAAGTTCAGGAGCGTCCGGATTTTTCTCAATCAGGAAATCAATATCGATAAGGGCATCGGTAAAGCGTCCTTCCCCGTAATGAATCATGGCCCGCATAGCCCTGGTGTATCGATCGTTTGGATCTATTGCGATGATTGCATCGACATACCTTAAACGGGCCACGGAATCTTCTTCCCGTTCGGCAGATTGGATCAGGTTACGAAGCATACGGGTAATGATGTCACGGTTCGAAACAGGTTCGAAATCTTCTTCATCGAGTGTAACTCCGGTAATTCGACTGGCTTCTTCCCGGCTGACAATTTTCCCACCAAATGAATCGATTAGGAGTTCTCTTGATTTTCGTTTACCTGATTTTTCCCCGGGAGGATCTTCTTTGTAAATCGCCATGAAATGACCGGGTAGACCCAACCCAGAAACAGGCAGGTCGAGGCGGTTGGCTAATTCAATCAGTAAAATAGACAGGGTAATGGGCAGACCTTCGCGGTCATCAATCACTTCGTTCATGTAACTATTTGAACGATGATGATAATCAAGCGTACTTCCATGGAATCCCATTTCGCCAAACAACTGCTTGACCAAAATCAGGAGTTTTTCCTCCTGGGTGGAAGACTTGGTAAAGGACTTCTCAATCTTACTGGCAAGGAGGTCGGCTTTTTCAAGATAGGAATCCAAATCGAAATTTTCGTTATCCAACCGAGCGATCAGCAGGGCGGAGCGTAGGAGGTCAACCGAGCCTCGTTCTTCAATTCGCAAACTTTTGGCAAGTTCTTCGATGACCAAGCGTTCGCGGACTTCTCCAGCCAATCGTTTTATTTCCTTGGCTTTTTTTTCAAGATCCATGGCATGATCACGAAGAGCCTGTGGAGTTGGGTTGCCCATATTAACAAGCTCGTCGATTTCAGAGGTTTCAAGGAAATCCCGATGCAGGAGTGGCCTAACCAGTTTACGCACCTGATTGGTAAATGCGGGTGTAACTTTAGATTTAGGAAACCTTTTGGATACCCTGAAAAAGCGGAATCTGGCGGTAGGTTCACGAAATTTACAGAGCCCGACCTGCCCGCTCTCCAATCCCCGGTCCACTAGGTCAATAACCACCTCGTCGTTGACCGAACAGATCATACGCCC
This sequence comes from Opitutales bacterium, assembly GCA_049598825.1. GTDB lineage: Bacteria > Verrucomicrobiota > Verrucomicrobiia > Opitutales > Seribacteraceae > Seribacter. The sequence continues at coordinate 4,586 of JBMYOA010000027.1, forward strand.
ATTTTCTTCAAGCCTGACCCGTAAGCGGTTCCACTCGTTGAGCCTGTATGCCTCCGATGGAATTGTTTGCAGAATCGTCCATGAAAATACATTGGGACCTTCAAAACGCGTCAGACGGAGGGAGCCGTTGGTTGGGTAGAAGCCATAGTGCCTATCCTTGCCGTCCGAATGAAAGACCAGCCCGGCAGCGCCGCTTTCATTTTCCAGTTTCACTTCGACTTCTATTTCATAAGGAAGCTTTGGAAATTTTGTCTGATTAAGACAGAGCATTCTGCCACCAAACCCATTCCCTAATCCGACGGCGGAAATAATTCCTGCTCTTTGCTTCCATGAGCCATTCATCATCGCCTTCCATTCCAATTCATCCAGCGCACCAATGGTTAGCCAATTTTTAATCGGGATGGGGGCTAGCTCCCCGAGAAGCCTTTTTAATTCATTAACTGGAACCCCAAACCCCATCGCTCCCCCGGATTTTATGGAAAGAATGGCAATTACATTTCCATTTAAATCAAGAGCCGGGCTTCCACTGCTACCAGGTTCAATGGGTATGGCCACCTGGACCATCGGTCTACCGTCTCCAAATTCCAGTTCTCGGATTGCGGCAATCACTCCACGGCTTACAGAGTGTTCATACCCAAGAGGATTACCGATCGATAAAACGGCCTGTCCGGGAATTAAATCCTGCGAGTTGCCCAGTTGAAGAACCGGTAATTCTTTTGCTTCAATCTTGATAAGGGCGAGATCACGATCACGATCGATCGCAAGGATCGAATGTGGGCGAAAAGTACGACCATCTGAAAGACGTACTGAAAAATCACGGTGTTCTCCGATCACATGAAAGTTGGTGGCAATCACTCCATCTGCCCGTACCACAAACCCGGTACCTCGGCCTCCTTCATATCCGTTACGGTCAACACTTTCGATGACCACAACGGATGGTTTGATAAGGGTAGCCAAATTTTTGAAGTCTTTGGCATCTCTTTTGGCCAGTTCAAGCTCGGACAAACTCGTGGAATTTGTTTCTTCCGCCACTGAACTGATGAGGCAACTAAGAAAAAGGAATACCAATTTGGGATAAAAACTTCGCAATGTGATAAAAACAGTCACAACTATATTAGTTCCAACAAGATACCAAAAGTCAAGTTTCCTGGTAAGGGAAAGAAGAAAACTGATTGCGTGGGAAGAAGGTTATTTGGGTAATGCCTCGAGGTATTGCTGAAGGAGGGCCTCCGTTTTTGATTTCTGCAAATCGACCTTCTTTTTAAATTCGGTAAATTCGTTTTCCCTTACTTTCAGTTGGTTTTGGGCATCCAGTAGAGACTTTTCCTTCTCTTCCAATACTTTGGGAGCACTTTCACGCATTTTCATTATCTCGGCAAGTTCAGCCTCGGCGGTGGTAACAGCAGTTTTTGCCAACACCAATTCCTGTTGCTTGGAAAGAAGTTTTGCATCGGCAGATTGTAAATCTTTTTGGAGAAGGGCCAGGGACTCCGAAAGTTTTGCCCCAGCTTGCCGGAGGGCTTCATTTTGTGGATCTGATTTCGTCTGAGACTCGTTTTGCTTTTGGATTTGATCGACCTGTTGAATAAAGGAAATTTTCTGATTCTTAGCCAGGGAAATTTGATCAAGCTTTGTGTTCTCGGATTGAACGAATGATTGCTTTTGAGCAATAACCTGCTGATGTTCGGAGATTTTCTGGGGCAAGGCAGCTAAGGTGGCCGCGGCGTTATCCACAGCTTGTTGAGCAGAAGAAAAGAGATTTTTAGACTCTTCCAATAATTCATCAAGTGAACCGAGGTCATCCTCCAGAGAATTGAGTGTTAAGATTTCCTGATGTCGCGTGAAATTGATGGATTCGGCTTTCCATTTAGACAGGTGATTCTGGGAGGATTTCACGGTTGCTTCTGCCTTGGAAACTTCAGTTGCAGGTTTTTTGATTTCCTCTTTGGCTTGGGCCAAGAGTTTTTCTGAATTTAAAAGATTGTTTTTGGACTGATCTCGTTTCGTGGTTGCGGAAGCCTGATTGGCTTGACTCTGTTTCAAGGATTCTTCCCTTTTGGCTTTGTTTTCGACGGAAGCTGTAACGGATTTTTGAGCTTCTTCCAAAATCTTGGCGGCTTCCTGGACTGCTTGCTGAAGAGTGTTATTTAGGGCCGCATGCTTATCCATTTCTGCTTTGTGCTTTGCCGTGAGGGTGCTGGCATGGAGGTATGATTTCTCCATCGCTTCCATTGCCAGTTTAGCCTTATTGACCGCGTCTGTGTAGGAAGCATCATCCTGGTTCTGAGACTGTGCCTCGTTTGCTTTTCGGTAGGATTCTTTGATCTGGCTGAGTTGAGTGGAACGATCGTTGGCCCGTTGCTTCCATTTGTTAAAATCTCCGGATTGAGCGGTGTGAGCCTGTTGATTGGCAGCTAATTCTTTCTTCTTCGCTTCATGGAGTGCTGATTTTTCGCTTTGAATTTTGGTTTTATTGGCCAGATCCGCGATTGCCTGATCAAGAGCCGTCTTGGCTTGTTGGGCGGCAGAGACCGCATCTTGCAAAGCTTTCTCGGCAACCTGAAGGGCAGATCTGTTCGCGGTTACTTGTTTAGTAACTTCATCGACTTTCTTCTGAAAAGGGAGGAGTAGGCTTTGAGCTTTAGCCAGGGAGGCTTGGTCCTGGTTGAGTTGCTGAGTCGCCAGCGTAATTCTCGTCTCCAGGGTAGGGGGATTGGCATTGAGATCGCCCAAATGCTTTCCATCGGCGGAATTCCACACGCCGACTTTACCAGTCCAGTCACCTGCGATAATTTTGGAGCCGTCATGGGAAAGTCTTGTTTCCATCACAATATCTGCAAATCCTGAAATCGTACGCAGGGCTTTTCCGTTTCCGTCCCAAAATTTTACGGTTTTATCCCTTCCTGCCGTGACAATATTTCCGTTCTGAGCGTAATGGGCTGAGAGCGTACCTCCGCTATGTGCATTCCAGGTGCGAACTTGTTTTCCGTTAATCATTTCCCAGGTCCGGACGGCACCTTCTTCGGATGCGGAGAGCAGAACATTGCCGTCTGCACGCCAACTAAGACTGGTTATTTCCTGCTTGTGCCCATCCAGGGTGTAAAAAGGATTGCCTGTTCCTGCCTCCCAAACGAAAAGGCCCCCGTTTCGGTCAGCAGTTGCCAAAAGAATACCGTCGGGCGAGAAAGCAACCTGTGTGACCCACTCGGAGTGTTTTTTGATTTTGTAAAGAATTTCATTGGTAGCCAGATCGAAAACCTTGATCAACTTGTTGGTCCCTCCGATTGCGACCAAAGACTGGTCAGCGGAAATATCCGCACTGAGAATAGAGTCCTGTTCTTCACCTACGGTCAGCACCCTGCGTCCGGTTTCAATATCCCATCCGGCTACATTTCCACTCTTTCCACCGCGACCTCCGGAGGCAATTACCAGTTTTCCATTACGACTGAAATTCATCGATTCAATAAATCCTTCTTCGTAGGAGAGAATACCAGAGATTTGCAGATTTTCAGTGTTGTAAAGGATTACTTGTTTTTGGCCAGCCAGGGCAACCAAGGGAGACCAGGGAGCTGCGGCCATCGCTGAAGGTGCAAATGCACGGTTGGTAACCAAAGCAGGTTGCAGGGCAAGATATTTGGGCATCGGGGGTGGACCATCGGGCTTACCTATGGAAACGGACCCGAGAGCAAGATTAACCGATGATTTTTTCTTCTTCATTGGTTTTCCCGATGCGGTGGGAAGCATGCCTTGAGCGATCCAGTTTTTGATCAGGGAAAGCTGAGCTTTTTCGATTTTTTCTCCTCTTGGGGGCATGTGAGGCTCCTGCAGCCTGGCGGGGAGTAGATAAAGAAGGCTGGAGTCTGGATCTCCGGGGATGGAAACTTCACCGGAACTGCCACCCGCAAGGATGGCATTTATGCTGGTGAGGTCGAGCCCACCACGTGCCCGGTCGGGGTTATGGCATGAATTACAGGATTGTTCAAATACGGGAATGATGTCGTCCTGGAAGTTTGGCTTTTCCGTAGATGCCCAGGCAATACTAGAACCCAGGAAAAAGGAAACGATAGCTCTGATAAAGTTCATTGAAAAACGCTTACAAGGTGGATGGTCGAGTTTCGCGGAAGAAACAACTTAATGATTGAACATAAATTCTTTGGAATTAAGCAGGGCCCAGAAAACATCTTCGAGACCTTCCCGAGGGTTTTCTGAGTCTAGCGATGCCAGTAAGTTGGCTTTTTCCGCAGTGCTTGGCTTGCGGGAATAACAACGGAGATAAAGTTCATCAATAATTTGATCCGGTTTTTTACCGGCTTTAAGACTGGATTCGACTACTTTCCCCTGCCGTATACGGTTGTTGGTGGTGTCACCGTTAAGCAAATGAAGGGCTTGCGATAAGCTCGGTTCCATTACCACCTCACAGGAGCATACGGTTTCCCTTTTGGCCCGACCGAAGGTGGTGAGGAAATAGTTACTTACCCTGCCGTCGGCGATTTGAATAGCTTTAGCACCGAGGGGGAGTCCCTGGAATTTGTTTTTGGTTTCTGTGGTCTGAGAGATAACATCAAGCATAACTTCAGCCCGCAGTCTACGTAAGTGGGAGCGGGCAAAGTTTCGGGTGTCCGACTCGTTGGAAGCGTTTGTCTTGGTGGAAAGCTGGTAAATTCTTGAATTACAGACATCCCTTACCAATTTCTTAAAATCGTAATTATACTCAGTGAATTTAGCCGATAACTCATCCAGCAGTTCCGGATTTGATGGCGGGTTGGATACACGAACATCATCGACTGGCTCGATAATTCCCTGCCCAAAAAAGTGGGCCCAAACTAAGTTGGCCAGGTTACGGGCAAAGAATGGGTTTTTCGGGGAAGCCAACCATTCTGCGAGAACTTCACGACGGTCGGATCCTTTGGGTATTTCAGGAGTATCATCCCCGAGAAATTTGGGAGGCATGGGTTTTTTGTGAACGGGATGATTAATTTCTCCGCTGTTGCGGTTATAAATAATATTCTCCCGGGGATCGGCCGCCCGTTTGCGACCCACCTGGCTAAAGAAGGAGGCAAACGAAAAATATTCATCCTGCGTCCAGCGATCGAACGGATGGTTGTGACACTGGGCGCATTGCAGACGCATACCCATAAAGACCTGAGCAACATTCTCCGTAATTTTAAGATTATCCCGCTCGACTTGATAGTAGTTGGTGGCCGGGTTGGTAAAGGTTCCGCCTTTAGAAGTCAGCAAATCCTTAACGATCTGATCCATTGGTACATTGTTAGCAATCCGGTCTTTCAGCCAGTTGAAGTAGAGCAGGGTGGCTTTGTAACTCATCCCCTGGTTATCATCCGTATGGATCTGAAGGAGTTCGGCGAATTTCATCACCCAAAGTTCTGTGAATTCCTTCTTTTCCAGTAATTTGTCTATAAGTTTTGATCTTTTATCGGGGGATGCGTCCGCCAAAAAAGCGGCCGATTCTTCGAAGGTTGGCAAAAGTCCGGTAATATCGAGGTAGAGGCGACGGACAAAAACTTCGTCACTGCATACCTCGGAAGGAGTCATCCGCAATTTGTGCAATTTATTATGAACATGAGAGTCCACATAGTTATTGGCTGGTAATTGGGGTCTTTGGTATTTGAGGTCTTCCGGAATCACCACCATCGGTATGCCAACCGTGAAGATATTAAACCTGGCCATCATGAAAGCTTCGCCACGGGATCCGGCTGTGACCAAACCTTTCTCATCTACCGCTGCGGATACATCATTACTCGACTGGAAAACGGTGAGCGGTGTGACATCCCGGGTGGTACCATCTGAGTAGTGGGCAAGAACCGTCATTTGCTGGGTAGCACCTTCCCCCTCGAGGAGAGCGGAGGGTGGGAAAAGTTCGATATTGGTTGGCTTGGCAATGTCTTTGGGATCTTTATTTGCTCCGTCTTTCAGCCAGTCGACCAAGGTCTTCCAATGCCTGCTTTCCTTACCAAAAAGCTTTCCTCCCGAGTGAGGAACTGTGCCTATCGCTTTTTCAACCAGCATACTTTCCTCAGGAATGGCTAAGTTAATACGGCGGGTTCCCTGTTCACGGGTAATGCGGTAATGATCACCCTCGGGATCATATCCGAAAAGAGAAAGCATAAAGCGGTCCTGTCCACGGGCTGATCCATGACAGGAGCCGGTGTTACAACCCGCTTTCATAAATACAGGCATTACATCCAGCTTGAAACTTACCGGGCGAGGAACGGTTGGCTCTGTGACAACCACGGGAACTTCAATTCTTTTACCTTCAAATTCAGCCAGCAATTTCGTTTCTCCCTGTTGTTTGGGGTATAGAATCTTATCGCGGAAGTCGGCGATTGCGGAATTTTCAAGCCACATCGAAGATTCAAATGTGACATCCCGGGTGACATCGTCTGAATAGGTAGCCACCAACACGACGGAATTGAAATCTTCCTGGGTTTTAAGAGTAATCGATTTGGGGTAGGCTGCGATCGATACCAACTGTTTATTCTTAGATTTATTACGAAGAACAAGTTCGCGTTCGGAGATTTCCTTTAATTGCACTCCCTTTGGCCAAGTGGCCCCGGTTCCCACCCAGCGGTCTAAAATATCTTTGTATTGGGCACCGAGTGGTCCGTTCTTGGGAGGCATAATTTCTTCGTCGTCAGCGGGGAGGTGAATTCGTTCCAGCAGAATGCTCTCCTCTTTATTTCCTGGAATTAAAGCCGGGCCGGAGTCCCCTCCCTTTTTCATATACGCTAAGGTGTCTAAGCGTAGTCCTCCTTTTTGGGAGTCAGCACCATGGCAACTTATACAGGTGCTTTCCAGGATACCTCGGACTTCACGGTGGAAATCAGGAGCAATGACCACTGGTTTTGCCGGAGCAGGTGCAGGAGCGGGAACGGCTGTGGCAGGGGCTTCGGGTGCTTGCGGTTTCGTCGGTGGATTGACAGGCGTCTCTTGGTTGCCCGATAAAATTAAAGATGAGAAGAGTAACAGAGAAACAATTTTCATAAGAACTTTAATTTGTGCCGGATTGAGCAGCTAGACGAAGTTGTTCTAATCTGCTAAGTGGTTTTTCTTTTTTAACCACAGGTTGTGGGGTGGATGGCTTGGGCTTGGTAGTGACTGCCTTGGGTTTGGGTGGAGGATTGTCCAAACGGATTTGGCCTCCCTGTCCTACGGTGTGAGTCACCAGACTCCCGGAGAAGGGTACCCTCACAAAGCAGAAAAGGTTTTTGGTGAGACCGGCACGGGCTTGGTCTTCAGTGTTAATTGGAAAACGAATTTGAGAGGTATTGGCATCAAACTCCACCTGTTCAGTGAGGGAGAAAGGGGGCAGTCCTTTTAATTCTGCTTTGGCCAATCCATCGAAGGGTCGGGTGATATCCAAATCGCAAACCATTTCACCCTGCTGACCACGCTCCACGGCAGCCATATTGATCTTCATTGTGAGATAAGGCTCTTCCACTTTCAGTTTGATAAATTCTGAGGCTGCAAGCATGTTTCCTCCGCCATTGGCTGCGGATTCTCCCTGCACTCCAATTTCCCACTCGCCGATTGGAGTGCCCCCATTGGCAGTCAGAGGGTAGTATCCTACGGTATCTTTACCAGCAATTTTGATATTACTGCGTGCTCCAATTCCCGGAGGCTTGGAGAGGATTTTTACCACCACATCCTTGGTGAAATTAGCGTCCCGCAGCACTTCCACTTTCAAATTGATAGAACCGCCACGGACAATGGGTGTTGAAGGCGTGTGAAGCTTAACCCGAAAGGGAACTGGTTCGACGACGGCAACCGGAAGCACATCATAAGTTCCCTCATAGTATGTACGGTTGTTAGGAGGACCATAAACCAAATCCACCCGGTGCCGGTATTTTCCAGTAGTGGTTTGATTACTGTCCGGTTTGCGATGGATGATGTCAAATTGAGATAAGGTTTTGCTCAGTGGAGCATCCGCTTTTGCGGAAAAAAGAATGGGCACGGAATTAAAATTGGAGGGGGCCTTCGGTGCGGTCATGGTCACTCCTGCTGGGAGATTCTTAGCAATAAAGGCAAGATCGCCCGTGAAATTACGCCGGGTAATAGTGAAGGTGGTGGCTGCAAAGTTTCCGCGGGGTACTGGGATCATCTGACGGGTTTGTGAGTCACGATTACTGAACATGGGGATGGATGCGGTAATTTCAGCTTCCAGCTTTTCAGTTTCAATCCGGTAAGCGTGAAGGGGACTTCCTCTGCCCAGATGATCGGTGATCCGCAAGATGTATTCCCCATCTTTTGGGAATGTTTGGGTGATCAAACTGTCAGGTCCATTATTAGCATCATCATTTCCGCGAATTGATTTCCCGTCTCCGTAGTAGAGATTCAACACGGGGTCCAGCGGGGATGCGACCGATCGGGCATGAGCTTTGATGTAGTACCGGTCACCCTTTTTGGCCTGAAAGCGGAAACAATCGATATCTCCGTCCTCTTGTATGACACCATCAAATGCGAGTGGGATGGAAGACTCCGTCTTGGTGGCAACCGAAAATGAGTTATTTGGTTCGACTTCCAGAATGGAGGGAAATTTGGAAATACGAATATTATTTGGGCTCGGAGTTCTAAGCCCGTTTTCCTCGAGGTGGTAGGCTAGGATGTCCCTGCCATCGTTAGGCAGAGTGATTGTTTTCTTAACAGGGCCTTTGGGGTCGCCCAGGAAGGTGAATTCGATGGGTTTTCCCGCTTCTCCTCCAGCTGGAGTAACAACGAGAGGGCGGGGGAACGAGCCGATATGAACCCGGTATCGGTAGGAGCGATTGCCACGGTAAGATGACTCGCGCACTTCGATGTAATACTTACCGGTCTTGGGTGCGATTACACTGGTGGTTGAATCTTGAAGTAAAAGTTCAGAGTCATCCGAGGTTGCGATTTCAAAACGATTTTCATCGAGGATTGCGATGTAGGGATCGAAAAGAGGACCGGATAGACGTATGGCTTCAATCTCTGCACTGATCCTTTGCCCTTGGGTGGCATTGATCTCAAAATAATCTACATCTTCATTTTCAGCCACGCCATTGACGGTTACATTCATGGGAATAGGCTGAGCTTCATCAAAGGAAGAATTGGGTTCTTTTTCGTCGACATTGGGGTAGGGGCCGACCCAAAAGGTGTAGAGCCTGCTGATACCCTGCTTTGTCCGAAGGCGTAGTTCGTGCTGCCCGAGTTTTGCCTCTTTAGCTATGGTAAAGGAGGCGGTCAGCTTATTGCCTTTTTCAACCACAATATCACCAGCGGAGATCCCATCCGTGTAGAAGAATATTTCCTCGGACCCGGTGAGGCGCTGTCCTGTGATCACAATTTCCTGTGTGCTCCCGGCTTGTCCACCACGAGGAAGAAGAGAGCTGATAACTGGTTCGGTCGCCCCTGCAAAAGAAACGATGAGAAAAAGAGAAAGAAGCTTATTAACCATATTCTGTAAGGGATTACATAGAAGCCTTCTCAAAAGTTATTGGCTCTTGAGAAGGCTCAATCGAAAAATCTGGGATTATACGCAGAGTTCTTTGATGACTTTACCGCCGTCCACAATTTCCATTGGACGATCACCGGGAGCCATCAGTTCTTTATCAGCTACGATTCCAATGCGGTCGTAGACGGTGGTCGCCAAGTCTTCAACCGATAGCGGGTTTTCTTCGGGAGCGGTTGCGAATGCATCAGACGCACCATAGACCTGCCCCCGGGTAATTCCACCCCCGGCAAGTGCTACACTGAAAACACGAGGGTAATGATCGCGTCCGCTATCTTTGTTGATTTTGGGTGTACGACCAAATTCTGAGGATAGCATGACCAAAGTACTGTCGAGCAAGCCTCTTTCATCCAAATCACTGATCAGGGCTGCATATGCTTTGTCGAGTTCGGGACCTTGTCTGTTGAACCCAGCCTCGATATTTTGGTGCATATCCCAACCACCGTATGTCAAAGAAACAAATCGTACACCTGACTCTACCAGACGACGGGCAAGGAGCATGCGCTGTCCCGCCTGATTTTTGCCGTAACGGTCTTTCACCTTGTCCGACTCTTTGGTCATATCAAAAGCTTCGCGAGCCTCCTTCGAGCTGATCAAAGAATAGGCGTCATTGTAAAACTTGTCCATGGCACCGAGTGCATCGGACTTTTCAACCTGACGGAAATGATCATCGACTGTGTCGAGAAGACTCCGTCTTTTGGAGAAACGGTCGTTTGAGATTTCATTGGGTAATGAGAGATCCCTAACCTTGAAATTACCCTGAGCTGGGTCAGAACCCAATCCAAATGGACCGTAGGAAGAACTTAAGTACCCACTTCCGGCAAACTCATTTGGCACATTGGGAACGCAAACATATGGGGGCAGGTTCTTGCGGGAACCGTACTCATGAGAAACCACCGAACCAAAACTTGGGAATTTAATCGCTGGACTTGGTTTGTACCCAGTGAACATATTGTGCGTTCCACGCTCATGGGCAGCTTCACCGTGAGTCATCGACCGGCATACAGTGATTTTGTCAGCTATTTTTGCGGTTTCTTTAAAATTCTCACTGAAATGAACCCCAGGTATTTTCGTCTTAATGCTTTTGAAAGGACCACGGTATTCGAGCGGAGCGTAAGGCTTGGGGTCAAACGACTCCTGGTGGGCCATGCCTCCCGGTAAATAAATGTGGATAACGCTCTTGGCGGGCCCTTCCACCGTGTCGTAGTATTTTTGAGCACCATGAGCTTTTATTCTCATGAAGTCAGCTAGTGTTAAACCAAGACCTCCGACTAATCCGACATGCATAAATTCACGACGGGAAAAGTGTTTAGGTAATTCGAGACAGGCGTTTGTTTTCATAGGCAATTAAGTAAAAATATCATGTTATGTATATTATATGTTCAAACAAGTAATAATTATCCCAAAAAAATAAAAAAAATATTCAAGTGCAATGCAATCAAATGTATTAAAATAGAAAATAGAAGAATAAAATTATTGCACTGCAATACATTGTCTGTTTTAAAAAGCTGTAAATGGCTAAGGGAAAAACCATTACCATCCGAGTTCCGGAAGATACGGTCGAACAAATTAAAGGGGTTTGTTCTGATCTGGGTGAGAGTTACAACTTTAACCAATTTGTTAATCAGAGTTTGGGAGCAATTTTAGAGGTTATTCGGCATGAAGGGGATGATATACCGGTCCCTCGTTTTGCGATGATGGCACGCCTGATGCGGGATTATGAATTAACTCATTTTTCTGAAAACGGAAAAGGGAAAGGCACTTAGA
>JBMYOA010000028.1:0-15815 GCA_049598825.1 Opitutales bacterium
TAACAACCTAATTCAGGCCTTAGATCATCGATAGCAATAAATAAGACATGAGGTTGCTTTGCGCTTAATTCTGAAAGTAAAAAACAGGTAAAAAGAAAGGAAACTAGCAAATGACCATTCTTTGCTATGCAATTACGGGAAGACACGATGAATTCAAATCTAGAGCTACTCGTTTTGCAAAAGCAAAAGGGATGGGCAACTCTGTTCATATTTTTCTCGAATACTAGACTCAAGTTGAGCAAGGTTTTCCTCATCCAAATTGAAAGATCTTAAGAATTTTCCAGACAATTCTTTGGTAACAGTATGACCGCTGTACCCTATTTTTAATTTGTTAATAATGACATTAGCGAAATAAACTATATCGATAAGTTTATGAAGTTCAGGGGACTCAACATCATCTCTTTCTTCTCTATTTTCCGAGTGATGCCATTTTACAGTTAATGCTAAATTTCTGGGCATTCGCCAAAATTTCATCATTAAATAACCCATGTAATCGTGACGAAGCAGATTTCTTCTTTTTTCAACATCGCATAAATCTAAGTTTTTTCGATAAGCAGAGGCAATTTCCTTAGCAAATGAAACATGGCTGTACTTTATTTTAACGAGTTTACCAATGTCATGAATCAATCCACAAGTGTATGCTTGATCGGGATTTTCATAGTTTGAGAACTCGGCCAATTCAGAACTTGCAACAGCTACACCCAAACTATGTTGCCAAAGCTGCTCAGAACAAAAATTACGTGGGAATTTAGTAATCCTCATTAGTTTCAATACGGAAACATTTAAGGAAATTCTTTTGGCGTTCTCGAAACCTATCTTATGCAAGGCATCGTGGATAGTAACGATCCTGTCTTCATGAGGCTCTGTAAATTCTACTTTATTGGCGACTTTTAGAATTTCTGTAGTAATTGCTTGGTCGATTTCAACTAAATCCTCAATGTTATCCAAATTGGAGTTAGGATCAGAGAGTTTGTTGACAAGTTCTTCAAGAATTTGAGGCAAACTTGGTAGTTTTTCCTTCAATGAATCAATAACTGATTCGTAAGTAATTTCCTTAACCATAACTGCTAAAATGAAAGAGTAATAGATCAACTTTTACTTTTTGGAAAACAATAAGCAATAAATTAAATTTCCCTACTTGAGCGTAGGCAAAGCTACCAACAATCTTTGCTCGGATGCTGTTTAGCGAAGCCTATGCAAGCACCTGTTTGATCACATGACCGTGAACATTGGTAAGTCTTCGCTCCAAACCATTATGGTAAAAGCTCAATCGTTCATGATCTAATCCCATCAAATGTAAAATCGTGGCATTAAAATCATAAACCGTTGATTTACCGGAAACACTTTTAAATCCGAAATTATCACTTTCTCCGTAGCTATATCCTTTCTTTACCCCGGCACCGGCGAGAAAACAGGTAAACGCGTCAGGGTTATGATCCCGGCCCGTTCCATTTCCCTGCAAAAAGGGCATCCTTCCAAATTCAGTACACCAGACAACCAAAGTATCATCCAATAAACCCCGATTCTTCAGATCCTGAATAAGTCCGGCAGTTGGCTGATCCATGATCTCTGCCTGCATTGCATGAGTTTTATCAATATTACTATGAGAATCCCAATTCGTGATTCCATTTCCTCCGGACGGATCGCTCCCGTTAAACAACTGAACAACGCGAACTCCTTTCTCAATGAGGCGGCGAGCAAGAATACAATTCTTGGCATACTCTTTTTTCAGATCTGTGCCTGTTTCAACGCCGTATAGTTTTTTTATGGATTTAGGCTCATTGGAAATATCCATAACATCCGGTATCGAAGTTTGCATTTTCCCGGCCAGTTCATAGCTGGCAATACGGGCTGCCAAATTAGCGTCGCCCGGATAGCGTTCCAAATGTTTTCCATTCAGTTGAGCTAGCAAATTGATTGTGGATTTATCATCCGCTGCTGAATAAGAACCCGGGCGCTGTAGATTCGCTGGAGGGCTTTTGGCACTAAAATCCGTTCCTTGAAAAGCGGCAGGTAGAAATCCATTACCGAAATTATTTTTCCCGGAGCGTGCAAGACCTCGGGGATCATTAATCGCAACAAAAGCCGGTAGTTCCTCATTTTCGGAACCCAAGGCATAGGTAACCCAGGCACCAAAAGAGGGAAATCCTTCCATAGTAAACCCGGTATTCAAAAAGTTTTCACCCTGAGGGTGTGCACTCGTCTGGGTATGGAGTGCATGAAGAAAACAAAAGTCATCCGCCATTTCGCCCAAGTGCGGAACCAGATCTGACACCATTTTTCCGGACTTTCCCCTGGGCTTAAAGTCCCAGAAGGGCTTAGCAATATTTCCGGATGGTCCCTCAAAGGTAACAGCTGGGATGCCCGGAGGTTTTTGCCCATGATATTTGGTAAGATCAGGTTTATAGTCGAAAGTGTCTACATGACTGACTGCTCCCGGGCAGAAAATCACCAATACTTGTTTCGCCGGGGGATTAAAATGTGCGTCTCGGGAGGCATACGGATTATCTGGGTCTATCTTCGGTCGGATGGGAGATTTACCTGTAAAACTGGTAGGGTCGGAGGCTGCAAGTAAACCGTCTTTCGATAAAAGCTGGGCAAGTCCAAGGGCACCAAGCGAGAACCCTGAATTTTTCATGAAGGAACGACGGTTCAAAAGTGAATGACCGATTGGCGAAATATGTTCTTCTGGGCTCATTAAAAATGCAGTTTGTAAATTAGGGTAAGAAAGCAAATTCGTTGGAATTGATGAGGGATCGGCAAACAATTTCCAACCCACTATCCTCTGCCACACTCACCGCAAGAGAAAGTTCGGATGGATCTGGCTGACGACCAAAAAGTAATTCAAAACAACGGATGACTGCATCTTTCATTTTCCCTTGGCTGTCTTCTTTCGCTCGTGATGCAAGATGCTTCGACTGGTCCACCACAAATTCACTGTTCATCAAATTAAGTGCCTGTAGTGGAGTCGTGGATACGGGTCTTTTATCTCTAACTTGCCCACAGTCGGGAAAATCAAAGGCGGTAAAAATACGATCATCAACCCGTCTCATTCGTTCCTGATAAATCATTCGTCGCCATGTCTCGGGACCAAAATTATTGACCACTTCCCATTGGGCATAGGTTTTTTTCACATTATGAATACGATAACTCCGACCACCCATTGCTGGGTTTAACTTCCCTGAAGCGAGAAGAATTCCATCGCGGATCACCTCAGCTTCGACTCTTCTTGGAGGGAAACGCCATAGCAAAGTAGAAGACGCATCTTTCTCCATGCCAGCAATGGATGGTTCACTTGACCTTTTAAAAGCATCTGAAGTGACCAATAAGCGAATAAGTTCCTTTATAGACCATGGGGTGCCTTCGGGCCTGGAAGGATTGGAAAATTCGGATGCCAACCAATCAAGTAATTGAGGATGACTTGGCTTAGCTCCCGCCCTGCCAAAATCACTTCCGGTGGTCACGATACCTGCACCAAAAATGTGCTGCCAAATCCGGTTTGCCATAACTCGGGCAGTTAAGGGGTTTTCTTGGCCGACCACCCACTCCGCAAACCGTGAGCGTCGAGCATGACCGCTCTCTTTTGAGTCCATGCCTAACTCTCCCTGCAGGATTTTGGGGGCTCCGGGCACAACCATATCACGTGGATTTTCTGGGCTTCCCCGATGCAACACATAGGTCAATTTGGGTTCAACGAAGCTCCCAACAAAACTTGGCCGGGGCCCCTCCTCGGATAGACGATAGGTTAGATGATTAATCTCCTGCACGGAATCCGAGAGTTGCTTTTCCTTCTTCGCCAGTTTCCGAAACTCGTTAATCGAAGCAACCTGCTGCCAGGTGCCGTCAGGCTTTTTAACATTCACTAAAAATTCATTGAAATTAAACTTATTTTTCTGCTCGATATAATCGGTCTCCAAATAATATTCACGGTTTGTACTTAGTCGCAGCCTTCCAACCATGATGGGTTTGGCAAATGTTAACTCGAGCCAAGGGTTTTGTTTCTTTTCTTTGTTAAAACTCGCCTGCCATCTTTGGGTACCAAACTTTCCATCAATCACTCTTTCAATCGGAAACCGACCTCCCTGCTGATTGAAAGCTGTGTCAGTATGAACCTGGGTACCATTGGATTTAAGGGCCAAATTCACATTCTCAGATGGTTTTCCAAATACTTGAACTTCGTCCAACCCCACATAGCCCGACCAAAAATTTAAACGAAGAGCACTCGCCTCAATCGGTTTCCAGTGAACTTCCTTGTACCCACCCCAGTCTTCCTCCCAGACATCGGTCTTCGAACGGATTATAGATCTGTTCTTGGCAATTTGCTTCCATAATTTTTCGGCCTTCTTTTTTCGAGGATGGGTTTGATCAAACTCTGGAAAGCGGCTGCCAAATTCAATATCTTGAAAAACGGCCGTCATGGAGTAGTAGTCCTGAATCGAAATCGGATCAAACTTATGATTATGACATCGGGCACAACTCATGGTGACCCCCATCATCGATGCTCCCACTGTTTGCATAATTTCATCCATTCGGTCTGCCCGTGCCTGTCGCTTCGCAGATGGTTCCTGACCTACAGTAGCAGCAGGAACATGAGGACCTGCGACTAAAAACCCCAAAGCTTCTCCGACACCAAGCCCATCCCCTGCAATCTGCTCGCGAACAAACTGGTCGTAAGGAACATCCTGATTAAAACTCCGAATCACATAGTCCCGATAAGTCCATGCTAATTTTCGATAGAGATTAGATTCAGAACCATTGGTCTCTGCCCACCTAATCACATCGAGCCAATGTTGAGCCCATCGCTCGCCGAAATGAGGAGAAGACAGCAGTTCATCCACCAATGCATGATAGGTAGTTTGGGGATCTGTTTTATAGTCCAAAAGGAATTTTTTCACACGATCCGGTTTGGGAGGAAGACCTGTCAGCACAATCGAGGCCCGTCGGATCAGGGATAATGGGTCAGCCATCTTATTTGCGGGAATTTCTTCTCTGGCCAACCGATCATTCAAAAAAGAATCAACCGGATTAGTTTCTGCAAGAGGAACATCAGGACGTTCAACCGCAAGGAATGCCCAGTGATTCGTACCTTCCTCAATCTTGTCATTCATTTGTCCAGGCCAGTTTGCTCCCTCCGCAATCCATCTCTCAAGGATTTCTATTTCGTCTTCAAAAAGAGGACCTCCTTTGGGAGGCATGCTAATTTCCGGATCATCACTTTTAAGAACTTCTATCATGTAACTCTTTGCAGGCTTACCGGGTAAAATAGCTGGCATGCCGGTGTCTCCACCTTTTAGAAGATGAGCCCTACGATCCACCCGAAAGCCGGATTTCTGTTTGTCAGGGCCGTGACAATCAATGCAGTAGTCCTGAAGAAGTGGAAAAACATCTTCTTCAAAATCAATAATTCCGTGTGAACTAAATGAAAACACAGAAAAAAAGAGTAGATAATGGAATCTTCGAAAATTCATAGAGTAGATAAGTTCATCCTAAGCCTTTCAAATGGATTTAAAAGTCTAAATCAGTAAATTTTTAATAATTAATTAAAAAGTGATAATAAATCCTATCTTTTAAGATTTATTTCGCAAGTGGGGCAACTTCTTCAGGCGAAATTACGCCAGCGGGTAATTCCATAATCTTTAGATTTCTAAAATGTATTTCAGCACCCTCTGATTCCAGACAAAGATAGCCTTTTTTATACTGCGAATCGCGTATTCCATTTACAAACTTTCCATTGACTGAAAGTTTGACCACCCCATCCACGCAGACGACATCATAAGTGTTCCATTGCCCCCTGCCCTTGCAACGATTTTCCAAAGACTTGCTTCGATTACCGCGAGGGTTATCCGGTATTGCTTTCATTCCACCGGCACCAAAAAGTTCGCCGTGCACATAAGCGATGGGTGGAGGTGGTCTCCCTTTTTTAGTCCTAAGTTTTACCCATTCGAGCTCAAGCATTTGAATCTCCAATCCTTTGGGTAATCGGTTACCGAAGGGTATTGCATCACTCCATGCAAAAATCCCAGAATTCCCACCCGCTTCCATGTGACGCCATTCAACATGGAGAAGAAAGTTTTCATATTGCTTTTCGCTCCTCATCACTCCGATGGGCTTTCCTGAACATTTCAACAAGCCATCCTCTACCCACCATGTCTCTGGGGAAGTATTTACATCCACCCAACCCGATAAGTCCTGACCATTGAAAAGATTAGTCCACTGGGGGAGGCTATTACCCGAAAGGAAAATCTCCGGCAGGGATGATAAAAATACTAAAAACAGATACTTCGGTAGGATGGTTTTCTTAGATTTCATTTCTTAATCGGAATTATTCGATTAAGAAATCATCCATGGTATTAATCCGACTTGGCAAGCTCGAAACCTTCCTTGCCATCCTTTACAATCCAACCAAGTTTTAAAAGTTCGTCTCTCAATTGATCGGCTTCTGCCCAGTTTTTGTTGCACTTAGATTGCCATCTTTTTTGTGCCATTTCCTGTATATCAGATGGTATATCAATCGACTCCTGTGCCTTTGCATCAACAACCAACCCAAAGGCATCAAGGCAAGCTTGGTATCCTTCATGTACCGCTTTTATTTTATCCGTTTCGCCATCAAACTCTCCCCGATGCCATGCCTCTGTCAATTCACGAACAAGACGGAATAACCTACCCAGTGCTTCAGGCGTGTTTAGGTCAGTAAGCAAGGCCTCCTGTACTGGATAGAAAGGCCCAAATTCCCTTTTAAGTTGTGTGTGTTCATTATATTCAAACCCAAACCTGGAGGCAAAGTCCGTAAGCTTGGAGATAGCCTTTCGGGCAGCACCCAATGAATCAAAAGTGAAATTCAAAGGTTGGCGATAGTTTCCGGAAAGTAAAAGATATCGGATTTCCTGAGGGTGATACCCTTTCTCTGCCAAATCTGATAAGGTATATAGATTACCCAGCGATTTACTCATTTTTTGCCCCTCCACCATTAGGTGAGCAATATGAAACCAATGCCGAGCAAAAGTCTTACATGTCACTGCTTCCACCTGTGCAATCTCATTTTCATGATGAGGGAAAACGAGATCCACCCCTCCTGAATGGAGGTCAAAACTTTCCCCCAAATGCTTCATGCAAATTGCACTACATTCAATATGCCAACCAGGGCGTCCCTCTCCCCAGGGCGAATTCCAAAAATTTTCCCCATCCTCCGGTCTTCGGGCCTTCCATAGGGCAAAATCTGCGGCAGAATCACGATCGTATTCATCCGATGTCTCACGGACAGGAGCAGATGTGGTAATTTCCCGGTCAGCCAATCGTGACAAACGACCATATTCCGCAAAAGCCTCGACCCTGAAATAGACGGATCCATCTTTTGCCTGATAGGCCTTGTCTTTCTCAATTAATCGTTCGATCAAAGTGATCTGCTCAGGAATGTGACCCACTGCTGAAGGTTCTATGTGGGGAGCCATCAAGTTGAGTAGCTCGCAATCATTTTGGAAACGGGTAGTCCAATTCGCAGTGAAATCCTGTAGCTTAATTCCCTCCTCCTGAGATTGACGAATTGTTTTATCATCCACATCCGTAAGATTCCTGACATGAAAAGTCTGCTGCCCGGAAGTTTCCAAGACTCTTCGAAAAACATCCTGCATCACGAATGTTCTGAAGTTTCCAATATGTGCCGGACCATAGACCGTGGGACCACATCCGTAAAACCTTACTGATTGTCCATCCATAGGGAACACCTCCCGGACTTCTCGAGTCAGGGTGTCGTAGAGTTTTAAAACCATCTCTCCTATTCTTCGGAAATGGTTATCGGCTTAATATCCCACTTGGGGTTCTGTCCGAGAAAACGGCAGGGGTTATTGTGGTAGATTTCCACCGCTGCCTGCAAACTATGTCCCCTTCTTCGAAACTCGACGATCGATTCCTGCAGAGTGAATGGATCACTCGGGCCCCAATCAGCGGAAGAATTAACCAACAAGCGTTCCCTGGGATATTTCTCTAAAATATCAACAGCACGACGCGGACTGCACTTGGTGACCGGGTAAAGCGTCATACCCGCCCAGTATCCGGCGTCAAGTACGGGCTCGATAGTCTGTTCTTCGACATGATCGATCCAAATCTTATCAGGGTTCACATCCATACCTGCCAAAACTTCAAGGACCGTTTTGGTACCATGAGCCTTATCCGAAAGATGAGGAGTATGAATCAAAACCAATTGGTCATGCTTCATCGCCATTTCAACATGGGCCTGAAGAGATTCAATCTCGTTGGGAGTGGATTTATGCAGACCTGTCTCTCCGACACCCAAACAGGTTGGTTTTTCCAGGAATTCTGGCATCTGCCGTAAGACTTCGTTTGTGAGTTCTTTATTTTCCGCTTCCTTAGGATTTACGGCTACCCAGCAATAATGACGGATGCCAAATTCAGCGGCCCGTGTAGGCTCAAACTCTGAGATCTGTGCGAAATAATCAATAAAGGTTTCGGGGTGTCGACGGTCAAATCCGGCCCAAAAAGCAGGCTCGCAAACCGCGACGACTCCGGACATCGCCATGCGCTCATAATCCTGAGCAGTCCTTGCAATTGCGTGGTAGTGTGGTTGGATAATTTGCATGAAAAAAAGGGTTAGGTAATTTTAGCAAAATGATTCAGTAACTGCTCTGCCCGATTCGCATTTGGATGTTCCGGTTGTGCAAGAATTTCCATAGCTTCCAGCAGGGAGACCTTTTTCGATTCGTTTTCTGCCTTTGCACCATCTCGCTTAACCGCCTCGTCGTATCGGTCAAGCATCGCAGCCACTTCCAATAAATCGCGACGGGCTTCCAGGTAGTATGTATCTAATGTTTTTTGGGGACTTAGCATAATCAAATAAAGCGAGATGGAATGATTAATTTTTTCAAGCAGGAATCACTGATGAGTGATGGTGCTTAATCTTGTGTACGGAATCAATCTCAACAACATAGGAGAATCTGGCTGGATGTCGAATATCCTCTCCATTTTCACGATAGAAAAATTCATAAAGACCGGTGCTCATGTAAGAGTTTTCAGAAAGCGAATGGTGAACGATGGAGGATGAATCAAAACGCACGCCCGCACCTTCTCTTCCGAGAAACCCAGTAAAGTAATCACGAATGCCTTCCGGAGTCGTGATGGGCTCTGCCTGAAAAGTTGCAAAAAGGATGGCATCTTCTGCATAGCATTGCAAAAGAGGTTCCAAGTTGCCTGCATTCAATTCTTTGGACCAAAGATCTGGTTGTAGGTAATCATTCATAATAATTGATTTCTGTTATCGAGAAAAAGCTTCTTCCCAAAGTTCAGGCTTAAACCCTTGGAGAAGGACAGTGTCTCCGACCAAAAAAGGTCGCTTAATCAGATTCCCATGTTTGGAAAGCAGATCGATTTTCTCCTTTTCTGAAAGGTTGGGTAACTTGGCCTTTAATTCAGGCTCGCGGTAATCCTTACTCGAGGTATTAAAAAGTTTTTTGCTGTTGCCTTGGTGATGTTCAAGCATAGCGGACAATTCCTTCTTCGTGGGAGGTTTTTCTCGAATTGGAATTGATTGATATGGAATCTTTTTTTCATCAAGCCAACGCGTAGCCTTTCGACAAGATTCGCATTTTTCGTAAAGATAAAGTTTCATTTTCAGTGTTTGACGATAGTATCGGAATAAATATCTAGTTACCCAGTCATTTGACAACCCTCTTCGAACCATGGCCCAAATTTTCTCGCAACACTTTCTGCCCATCCTCGTTATTTTAAGCATGCTTATGAATTCCTGCTCCAATCAAACTCGTGACCCAATCACCATCACAGATACCAATGCCAGCAACCCTAGTGGAGCAAATTCCATGGAAGTCATCGAAAAGACTTTAGAAAATGGTCTCACTATTTATTTAAGCCCTAATCAAGAAGAGCCCCGCTTCTATGCTGAAATCATCACCCGTGCTGGCAGCAAGCATGACCCTGCTACCAACACTGGACTTGCTCATTACCTTGAACACTTACTTTTCAAGGGGACCCAATCGTTTGGTACGCTTGATTTTGAAAAAGAAAAACCTTTACTCGATCAAATAACGAAATTGTACGAGCAAAGATCACAAGAAACCAACGAGAGTAAAAGGGCTGATATCTACAAGGAAATTAACCGGATTTCGACTGAAGCAGCTGAGCTTGCGATTCCCAATGAAATGGATCGGGTATACAGCGACATGGGCGGAAAGGGGATCAATGCTCATACTTGGCATGAGGAAACGGTGTACAAAGTGGATCTTCCATCAAACCGATTGGAACACTGGGCAAAAATTGAAAGTGAACGATTCGCCAAGCCGGTATTCCGACTCTTTCATACTGAGCTTGAAACCGTGTATGAGGAAAAAAATCGTGCCATCGATAACAAAGACCGATTACTCCACAGGGAGGTAAATAACCTTCTCTTCAAAACTCACCCCTATGGTCAGCAATCAACCCTCGGCACAGTCGAACACCTTAAGAATCCATCGATCACCGCAATCGAGGAATTCTATGCAAAACATTATGTCCCGCAAAATATGGCCATCTGTATTTCAGGAGACATTGATCCGGATAAAACATTTGAGATTATTGAAAAACACTTCTCATCCTGGGGAAATCCCGCTCCACTGCGCGAAGAACCTAAGTGGGAAGAAGCCCCTCTCGCGGGCAGGGAATTCGTGCAGGTACAATATCTCGGGGAAGAACAGGTACTCATGGCATTCCGTACGGCTCCTAGATTCCATCAGGATTACCCCGCCCTGCGCCTGGTTGATATGATTTTGGATAATTCTGTTGCCGGGCTTATTAACCTCAATCTTGTAAATCAGCAAAAAGTTCGAGCCGCTGGTTGCTTCCCACTGAATTACAATGATTACGGAGCTCATTTTTTAATGGGATCTCCCAAGGATGATCAGACATTGGAAGATGTTGAAAAATTATTACTCGAACAAATTGAGCAGGTAAAAAACGGAGAATTTGAAGATTGGATTCTCCCCGCCGTAATCAATGACTTCAAGAAAAGACAAAAAGAAGATTTAGAAAGCAATGCCAAGCGGGTAGAGCTCATGAGAGATGCGTACCTTGCCTTTGTGGACTGGGATGTGATGAACGGACAAATCGCTCAACTAGAAAAAGTTTCCAAAGATGATATCGTCCGTGTCGCCAACAAATACTATGGTAATGATTATGTAGTCGGTTTCAGAATAGATGAACAGCACGACTTACCGAGCATCGAGAAACCAATGATTGATCCCCTCAAAATTGATCCGGATAAAGAATCTGATTTCATGAGATCTGTCAGTGAGATTCCTTTTCAACCATTTGCTCCAAAATTTATCAAGAAGGACGAAGACTACCAGGTCATTCAAATCAGCGAAGGCATTCAACTTATTCATGCCAATAACCCATTGAATGACTTGTTCACTCTCGAAGTCCGCATGGAAATTGGAAACGACCACCAACCCATCCTGACCCTGATCAAACGTTTGCTGGATCGAGCCGGTGCCGGAAAACTGAGCTCCGATGAGTTGAAGATAGAATGGTACAAACTCGCCACTGAATTCGGTTTCGGTGTACGGGAACACTTTAGCACCTTTTCGATCAATGGACTCGATGAAAACCTGGAGGAATCCTTAAACTTAGCCCAGCAACACATGCTTTCTCCCAAGATTTCAGATGAGACCTGGAATGAAACCAAAGGGATCATCTTGTCTGAACGCGATGATGAGCAAAAAGACCCTCGCGCACTGAGCAATGCACTGGCTCATTTCCATCGTTATGGTTCAGAATCCCGTTATCTGAAGCGACCTTCAGATGCTGACCTAAATGCAAGTACGGTCGCCTCTCTCACGAAAACACTTCTGGAAGCATTCGAGGTCAAGCGGACCATTCTCTATTACGGTCCACGATCAGCAGAAGAAATTACCACAACCATCCAGAATGGTTTCCTTGGTAAAAAACCGACCAAGGATACACCTGCCTTCATACCTAACCGCTCTCTTTCTCCCGAGGCAAACCAAGTTTTCTTTTTGCAGAAAGAGATGGCTCAGGCTCAGGTAAGACTGGAGTTTGCCGCCGGCACCTATGACGAATCAAAAGCTCCACTTGGGCAATTATACAATGAATATTTTGGTGGAGGCATGGCAGGCTTGGTTTTCCAGGAATTAAGGGAAGCACGTGCCCTCGCTTACTCCGCTTGGGCTCATTTTTTCACTCCCTCCCGACCCCAGGATGAGAATATTTTAGTTGGGGCAATCGGATGCCAGGCAGACAAGACGATTGAAGCGGTGAATGCCTTCATTGAATTACTGGATGAAATGCCGATTAATCAGACGAGGTGGGACTCCGCCCACGCTGCCATTCTCAGTGCCTACCGCACCAACCCTATTTCGAGCCGATCCATCCCTGGTTTTGCCTACGATTTCAATGCCCTTGGTCTAAAAGATGATCCACGGTCTAATCGGTATGATAGCCTTCAAAAAGCGGACATCGATTCGCTACGCGGATTTTACGAAAAGGAGATTCAACCCAAGTCTATTCTTCTTTCCATTGTGGGTGATTCCAAAAAGATTGATTTGAATGAACTGAAGAAAATAGGACCTCTAACCGAGGTGAAACCCGAACAACTTTTTAATCGTTAGGTTTATCTTCCTTCGATTGAGCCCCGCGACTGGAATCGAGGGGGAAACCACTACCCGGGCCTACATCCGACCCATCTGCTTTGGGGGGATCTACAGGAGCCGCAGGTTGTGTTACCAAATTTTCATCAGGTATAGATAGAATTTTACGAAAAAAACCAAAAACTTTCTCGCATTCCCGCTCTCGTTCCTGGGAATCTTTTAACCGAAGAACAATTCTGCTCGATTGGCCTGTCTGTAGTTCTGTTAAAGTACAATTACAGGTAATTCGACCGTTATTCGTGGGTAATTCCACAACATCAATTCTACCCATCGGTGTAAAGGGTGTCTCAGGCTCTGCCACTTCCATGCGAAGGGATACACGGTTCTCATTAAAATTGAAGATCCGAGTGTAATTAACCCGCAGGTTTTCAGCCTTGCTGAGCATCTTTTCCATTCCTTTTCGAAGAATGGCAATGATTTCTACCGAACGATTCATTTGGACCGGCTAACCTCGCATTTTTTTTCTTAAAAATGCAATCGTTTTCGTAAATTCATTAAACATCAAAAGTTATCGAAAATAAGATTCTTCGTGAATTTAAATCGCCCACTTTTTAAGACCTTATTTAGAAACAGTCATAATGTGAAAGACTATCATGCCTACTTACCCCTGAACGCTTTTGCCAATGATCCTAATTGCTCTAAAATTTCTCCTTAAACAAATTTAAATCCAATTCATAAATTTTAAAAGCACCTAATCCTACTACCGGAGTCATCGTAACAGACAATATCATAGTAAATTTGTTAGTTTGCATTAAGGAGAGTCAAGGTTGAGAATGATCTTTTGCCTAACCCAAACTTTTCATCTTTGCCCAATGAAAAAGAACTCTGAACGTGAACCTGACCTCATTCAATATAGGTTGGAATATTCTTTGAACGACGATTTGCCATCCGAAAGATTTTTTATGGCAACCGACCCGCGTGATGCTTTATCGCAACTTGCATACTCCTGCATCAAGCACATTCCAGTAGATAGCCTTTCCGAGATTGAACAGGATTGTTTCGTCAAAGCCTTCTCAAATCCATCGAAGCCTTTTCTCGAAAAGCCTGACCTGGTGGAAACCCCTAAGCCTATTCCTGACATAGATTTTCCCGATCCAGAACCAGCCTCACCTGCCACTGATGAAAAAACTTCAGATGAGTCAAACCAAGATGACTTTCCTGAGGATGGGTTTATGGACATCCAAGATACCGAATCTGCTGACGCAACTCCCGATCTTCAACCAAAGCCTGACCCTGCTGCTGATCACAAAATAAAGCAGGAAGAACGCCTTGCGGAAATCGTTAAAATTGAAAAACAGAACCAAGAACTTCTGGAACGATACGAAAAGCTTAACAACAAAACCCGCAGAATCATGGAGTGGTTTACTCCACGGATTGAAATCATGACTTTTGAGGAACATAATCGTTGGACAGACTCATGGACATCTATCGAGTATCCCTTGGTACCCGATGAGGAAGAGGATTCTTCCAACCTTGAAGATTCCGAGGTAGAAGAAGGCCCTATCGGTTGATCATTGACGAAATCAAACTTTCTAGATAAAACAGACTCATCTCGGGTCGGTAGCTCAATCGGTAGAGCAGTGGCCTTTTAAGCCATTGGTTCCGGGTTCGAGTCCCGGCCGGCCTACCACTTCTCCTTCGAGTAAATACTAGAAAAGTAAACTATTTTACTTTTTCCCTAAAGTCGGATCAATTTCTGCCGACTTTGTACCATGAATTCAATTTAAAATCATGGTATCCCCAATAAATAACAACCTCACCGGCCTAGTATTTGAAGCCACCAATAACAATACCGACTTAGAAAGCATTGTTGCCAAACTTTCTTCGGGAAAGAAAAACTTACGAGTAGGTGAAGATTCAGGTGCACATAGCCAAGGCACCAAACTTTCGTCCAAGAATGTACGGGACATTGCAAATGTCCAAAACCTCCAAAATTTCTTATCATTTACCCAATCTCAGGACGGAGTGCTTCAACAAGTCGGTAAAATTCTTCACCGGATGGACGAATTAGCCACTAGGGCTCTCGACATCACCGCAACCGATGGCGACCGCGAAAATTACAATAAGGAATTCATTGAGTTGGCCGACCAACTCAGCAAGTTTTCGGGTGAAAAATTTGGTGGAATTAATCTTTTTGGCGGTGGCACTGCTGGAATTGATTATATTAAAGGAACGGGGGCAAACGATTTTAATTACTCTGCTAATATTGCCAATGCAGATACAGGATCTGTCAGAGGAAGCGATTCTGGTAATAGTGGAACTGCTTATACAAGTGCAACTGTCGTGGATGATACAGCACTAGCCCCTTCCGTAACATATGATCATACTAATGCTGGCACTGTTATTGACCATGTAGATGATGGTGATTCCCCTGGTGCCGGTGCCACAACAAATACTGACGAGCTTAAAGACAGACTCTTTGACAAACTTGAATCTCAATGGATTGGACAAACAGAGAAACTTATTCACGATAATTATGGTTGGGAATTAGATTCGGGGGATGATTGGGAGATTATTATTAATGAAACAGATACCGGGTGGTATGCTGCATATGTTTCTGGTTCTACTGGAAATGTAATTAATATGACCATAGACTTACCGGATACACTCAACGCTGCTGGGAATGATATCGATTCCACTATTGATACCTTGATCGCTCATGAAATGGTGCACGCTATGCATATGCAAAACACTCATTTTTCAGATGCAATTGGTGATGGCTCTTCCAGAGGCACATGGCTGATAGAAGGATTGGCAGAATTCATCCGTGGTGCAGACGGAAGGGTCCAAAGCATATTAGGTAATGACCCATCCGACGATGAAATCCGTAACCTACTAGGAGCAGTAGGTACAGGAAATGAAGCTTGGTCAACCAGCGAGCAGTATGCAGCCGCTTACCTAGCCGTCCGGTTCTTGGATGCAGAAATCAAGGATGCTGGCTTTAGTGATACGATTGCGAAAACAGATTTTGCAGGTAACGCAGGTACTTTCACAAGCTCAGACGGAATCAAACACATGACTGCTTGGATGAAAAGTCAGTATGATAGTGGAGAAAGTGCCGCAGACTCGGGTTTTAACGCATACATTTCCACCTTCTTGAGTGATAAAGAATATTCAAATAACGAAGAATTTATCAATTACTTTAAA
>JBMYOA010000029.1:0-15716 GCA_049598825.1 Opitutales bacterium
CATCAAGAAGTAGGACATCATTAACATCACCCTGAAGAACCGCACCCTGAATAGCAGCACCGATAGCAACTACTTCGTCCGGATTAACTCCTTGGTGAGGGTCTTTACCACCAAGTTCCTTGGCAAGCTCCACAATTTTAGGACTACGGGTCATTCCACCTACAAGCACAAGATTACTGACCTCACCAATGTTAAGACCTGAATCCTTCAGGCATGCCTCAAATGGTGCTTTGGTTCTGGCATACAGATCGTCGCAAATTTGTTCGAGTTTCGCCCTGGTGAGCGAAACATTAAGGTGTTTTGGACCTGATGCATCAGCCGTAATAAAAGGTAAATTAATGTCAGTGGACTGGGAGGATGAAAGTGCCATTTTCGCTTTCTCTGCTTCCTCCTTAAGGCGCTGCATAGCCATGGGGTCACCGGCCAAATCGATGCCTTGGTCATTTTTGAATTCTTCAATAAGCCAATCAATAATGTACTGATCCCAATTATCACCACCGAGTTGGGTATCGCCGTTGGTCGCTTTGACTTCAAAAACCCCTTCAGCGATTTCCAGAACACTGATATCAAATGTGCCCCCCCCTAAATCGTAAACCGCTATCGTTTCCTCACCTTTCTTGTCTAATCCGTAGGCAAGAGATGCTGCGGTAGGCTCATTGATGATGCGCTCCACCTCTAAACCTGCGATGGCACCAGCATCTTTTGTGGCTCTACGCTGATCATCGTTAAAGTAGGCCGGAACAGTTATAACCGCCTTGGTGACAGGCTCTCCTAAGTAAGACTCAGCATCTGCCTTCAATTTCGATAGAACCATAGAGGCAATCTGCTCGGGCATAAATGTTTCAGATTTTCCATCAATATCACACTCAATGACAGCTGCTCCATTCTTACCCTCCACAACTTTAAAAGGCAGAGTGGAAATTTCATCTTTTATTTCCGAAAACTTTCGGCCAATGAGTCTTTTCGCAGAAAAGATAGTATTAGCCGGGTTGGTAACGGCTTGCCGTTTTGCCGATTGACCAACTAGCCTTTCCCCATCCTTGCCAAATGCAACGATCGAAGGAGTTGTGCGGTTACCTTCAGAATTTGGAATTACCTTAGGTTCACCAGCTTCCATTACTGCCATACACGAATTACTCGTGCCTAAATCAATACCTATAATTTTACTCACGAAACTTCTAGTGCAACTTGCATGCCTATCCCGCCACAACCTTAAGTTATTTATGGCAAGCAAGATACATCAAAATAAAATTCAAGTAGAAGAAAACAGTGCGACACCAAGTCACACCTTGACCCTTAGTATGTCACATAGAGTGACACTATGTTTCGTTCTTTTCCTGGGTTTGATCTTGATTCTCTATCTCATCCAAAATTTCCATAACCCGATTACCCCGCTCTATACCATAATCACGAACAAAATGAAGCTTTGGCGAGTACTTAAGAATGACATGCTTACTTACAACCTTGCGGATTTCACCTGCCCTTTTCCTAAAAAACTGAATAGCCTCTCTTGCATCTGATTCTTCCCCAATTACTGAATAGGCAACAGTTGCGTTTCTCAAATCAGCAGAAACTTCAACTGAAGTGATTGTCCAACGTACGGATTCAGTTCTGTAACGAGTGCTTAAATAAGTGGCTATCTCTCGGCGAACCAATTCATTTACACGAGCAAGACGTAGGCTCATTGTAAAAAGCTATGGTTACAAGGTTGGACGGGTCTTCTCTAATTCGAATGATTCGATAACATCACCCTCTTCGTAACGATCAAATCCCTCCAAATGAATACCGCACTCAAATCCAGCCTTAACCTCAGTCGCATCATCCTTAAATCTCTTCAGCGTATCTATCTTACCTTCGGCTAAAACTTCATTACCACGAAGCAAACGGGCACCTTTATTACGAGTAATCGAGCCTTCCATAACCATGGAACCAGCAACTGTACGTCCCTTGCTAAGTTTAAATACCTGGCGGACTTCTGCACGACCGGTTTTCTTCTCGATGGTTTCAGGCTCAAGCAGATCTGCCATGTTATCTTTGATAAGATCGATGATCTCATAAATGATGCTATTTTGGAAAACCTGAACACCTTGATGCTTCGCTTCACCCATGACACCGTTATCCAACTTAACATTGAACCCGATAACATCCGCACCGGAAGTCTTCGCCATCTGAACATCGTTCTTGGTAATTGGGCCAACATCGCCCTGTAAAATTTCAAGTAAAACCTTATCGCTTTCAATTAGCTCAAGCGAGCCCTGCAATGCTTCCAGTGATCCTCGAACATCTGCCTTAAGGATAACTTTGTAGCTTGTGGCTTTACTCTTAGAAATTGCTGCGAAAAGTGCATCGACTCCTGAAGACTCTTCTTCTCCACTCTCTTCTGGGACTATGACCTCTTCTTTGCTTACTTGCAAATATTCATCGACCTCTCTGCGAGCCTCACGTTCATTCTTACATCTTCTGAAAATTGCTCCTGCTGCAGGGACTCCGGACCATCCAAGTATGTTAACAGGTGTACTTGGAGGAGCACTCTTAACTTGATTCCCCTGATCATCGATCATTGCCTTCACCTTACAATAAACATCTCCACTGTGAATAGCATCGCCAATTTTCAGGGTACCTTTCTGCACAATAACTGTTGCGGTTGGACCCCGTCCGACTTCCTGCCTTGCCTCGATGATAACTCCCTCAGACACGGCATCGGGATTTGCCTTAAGTTCCATGACCTCAGCTTGCAGTAGAATCATGTCTAATAATTCTTCAACATTATCACCGTTCAGGGCTGAAATTGGAACTGTGACGATATCTCCGCCCCAATCTTCAGAGGGGATGGACCTTTCCTGCATTTGCGTCTTAACTTTATCAGCATCTGCACCCTTCGCGTCCATTTTGTTAATGGCTACAATAAGTGCACTCTGGGATCGTTGTGCAAACTTTAACGCTTCATCAGTTTGAGGCATGAAACCGTCATCTGCAGCTACCACAAGGACGGAAACATCAGTAAGGTTTGCTCCACGCTCTCGAATCTTAGAGAAGGCAGCATGCCCAGGAGTATCTAGGAAAGTGATTTTGTTATCCCCATGTGCGATTTGATAAGCCCCGACATGTTGGGTAATCCCCCCTGCTTCACCGGCTACGACATTGGCTTTACGAATAGTATCTAAAAGAGTGGTTTTTCCGTGATCTACATGGCCTAAAATACAAACAACTGGAGGACGCAGTTGAAGTAAACTCTCATCATCCTCGTCTATCTTTTCTTTTTTGGCTTTTGGTTGATCAGCTTTCTCGCCTCTGTGTTTTATTTCAAGATCAAAGCCTTTAACTTTGGAAATCTTTCTGGCTACATCCTCCTCGATCGTCTGATTCATGGAGGCAAAAATACCCATTTCCATAAGCTCGGAAATTAGCTGGAAGGGCTTTAGACCAAGCAAGACTGCAAAATCCCTGACGACAATCGGTGGCTTTACAATCACAAGATTACCCTCAACTATACCATCCTGTTCAGACGGCTCAGTTTTATCAATACCTGCGGAAGCAGGTGGTGGCGGCACCTGAGGTTTTCCTGCCGAAACTGGTGGAGGAGGCGCACTCGCTTTGGTAGAGGGAGGAGGCGGCGGGGCCATAGTTGGTTTGACCGGTTCGGGTGCCTCTACTTGTGGTTCCTCTTCTTCGGAAACTGATTTTGTAGGTGCCTGACTTTCTTTTTCTGCCTGTTCCGCTTCCTCTTTCTCCTTTTTTTCTCTCTCTATATCTTCCTTGCTCTTAACGAGAGGAATCTTGGAAGGTTTGGTATCTGACTGAGTTTCGGAAGCTGAATTTTTCGAATCAGACGACTCCGGGTCAGTAGACACATCATCATCGGATTTAAATTCTTCGATTAAAGATTCCGCGGTAATGTTATCTATGGTAGAGGATGCACTTTTGAGTTCGTATCCACGTTCTGCCAATATATCGAGGACTTCCTTACTGGTCTTTTTTATTTCCTTCGCAATGGCGTGAATTCGTACACTCATTTATTAGATAAAATCTTTTCTTTGGGATTAGGGTTAATTATTCGTCAGCAGAGACTTCTGTGGAAACCTTGGATAATACATCTTCGGCAATGGGTTGCTCAAAACCGAGACCGACTAGATCTTCCGCAGTAACTCCTTCAAATGCTTCTGGACTCACCAAACCAAATGCCACCAAGCGGTCAGCTACTTCAAACTCAATTCCAACTGATGTAAGGGCTTCAGCAGCTTTAGTTTTTCTTTCATCAAAGCCCACTTGTTTAACCACAACTTTGCCAATATCTAACTTCCAACCCAGTAGTCTCGAGGTGAGGCGTGCGTTGATACCTTTGCGACCAATCGCGACAGATAAATCATCCTCAACTACTTCAAAATACATTCTTCGTTTGTCCCTATCCAAATTTACATTTTGAGGAACCGCTGGCTTCAGTGCTTCTGCTAACTGCTCAATAGGGTCTTCGTACCAACGAACGATATCTACTTTCTCACCATTCATCTCACGGACAATACTTTTAACGCGAGAACCTCTGGCACCCACGCAAGCTCCAACCGGGTCAACTTTGGGATCCGTGCTTTTGACACATACTTTGGTACGATATCCGGGCTCACGAGCCATGGCTGCCAAGGAAACTGTTCCATCCGCAATTTCGGCAACTTCCATTTCAAAAAGCTTGCGAACAAAATTAAGGCTGGAACGACTAAGAATGAGTTCTGGACCCCTGCCTTGCTGCTCAAGCTTGTGCAATAAGCAACGAATTCTTTCACCTGGAACCCAGTCCTCCCCAGGCACTCTTTCACGCCATGGAAGAAGAGCCTCAGCTTTGCCAACTTCAACTACCAAATCACCTCTCTCTTTCCGGCGAACAATCCCGGTAACTAAACCTCCGACTTGGTCGCGGAATTCATCATAAATATGCTCTTTTTCAAATTGACGAAGCCGCTGCTTAATAGCCTGCTCCGCCGTTCTTGCTGCAATTCTTCCTAAGTAAGCTGGGTCCAATTCTCGCTCCACAAAGTCACCAACCTGTGGATTGTCTGCATATAATCGAGCTTTATCCACATGAATTTCAGTGGCCGTATCTGATACCGATTCCACAACTTCTAACCGGGTCCATGCCTGCATTGCACCAGTCTTGGGGCTAATTTCGACACGAACCTCCCCCTGTTTATTGACTCCTCTTTCCGCGGCAGCTTTGACTGCACCTTCAATGGTGGCGATCATGTCATCACGACTGATGCCCTTTTCTTTTTCCATGTACTCGAGAACTGCGAGGATTTCGCTACTCATAATATTGGCTTCTATAGGTTAGAGGGAATTTGGAGAATAAAAAAGGCGAGCAATGCCCGCCCCTTGTTGGATTAGACTGTATGTAATCCTAAATGCATAAATTTTTTCCATAAATTTGTCAACGAATACCGCTCGTGCCTTGAATGGCTTTCTTTTCTGCGTTGCAGATCGTAATGTTTCACTTATGAATGCTCTTCCTTCATGAATATTCTACGATTCACCAATCTTCCTGGTGATGGAATTGGCCCGGAGGTCATGTCCGTCGCCTTAAAGGTACTCGAAACCCTCGGTCAACGAAATGGATTTTCCATCGAAACCACAGAACACGATGTGGGAGGGATAGGTATCGACAATCACGGATCCGCCCTACCCGATTCCACCTTATCTGCCTGCAAGGATGCAGATGCAATCCTGTTTGGATCAGTCGGGGGACCCAAGTGGGAGTCCCTGCCTCCCAAAGAACAACCTGAAAGAGCAGCTTTATTACCCATCCGCAAAGCTTTCGAACTCTTCGCCAATTTAAGGCCGGGCAATCTTTATCCTGAACTCGCTGATTTATCTCCTCTTCGTCCTTCCACTGTTTCCAATGGCATTGATGTCCTGTGCGTTAGGGAATTAACCGGGGGGATTTATTTTGGACAACCGAAGAGTACCCAAACATTGGAAAACGGGGAGGAACAATCTATCGATACGATGGTTTATAAAACCAGTGAAATCGAAAGAATTACAGAAATTGCCGTAAAAGCTGCCTCCCTCCGGCAAAAAAAGATTTGCTCAGTGGACAAGGCCAATGTTCTGGAAACTTCAGTTCTATGGAGAAAAGTTGTGAGTGATTGTGTCAAGCGACTCGATCCCAGCATTGAATTGACCCATATGTATGTTGATAATGCAGCCATGCAATTAGTGCGGGACCCTAATCAATTCGATGTTCTTGTCACAGAAAACATGTTTGGCGATATTCTTTCCGATGAATTAGCGGTGATTTGTGGTTCCCTGGGGATGCTCGCCTCCGCAAGTTTGGGAACGGGTAAAAACCGGTTGGGATTCCCCTTTGGTCTGTATGAGCCAGCCGGAGGTACGGCTCCAGATATTGCTGGGAAAAACTTGGCCAACCCATGTGCACAGGTTTTGAGTGCAGCACTCATGCTCCGCTACAGTTTTGGGATGGAGAAAGAGGCGTCCGCGATTGAAAGTGCAGTAAAACAAACCATACGGGACGGATTCCGTTCGGGAGATATATCATCAGGATCTGAATCCGTGGGCACGACCGAAATGGGAGAAGCCATCATTGAAAGGCTACCTGCCTAAAAAAAGCTAACGCTCATGAAATCCTCGGAAATCAGACAGTCTTTTCTCGATTTTTTTGCCCAAAAAAATCATGAGATTGTATCTTCGGCTCCATTACTCCCTGAGTCTCCTAACCTGCTTTTTACCAATGCGGGGATGAATCAGTTTGTACCCTATTTCCTTGGTGACCAAAATGCTCCTTACAAACGGGCTGCTGACACCCAGAAATGCATCCGGGCTGGGGGTAAGCACAATGACCTGGATGATGTTGGCTTCGACACATATCACCACACATTTTTCGAAATGCTGGGTAATTGGTCTTTCGGAGATTATTTCAAAAAGGAAGCAATCGAATGGGCATGGGAATTATTGGTCTCCGTGTGGAAATTCCCCCCTTCCCGACTTTATGCAACTGTATATAAACCTGAGGGAAATGATCCCGCGGAATTTGATCAGGAGGCTCATGATGCTTGGTCTGCCATTTTTACCAAAGCTGGGTTGGATCCAGCGGTACATGTAGTAAACGGTGGAAAAAAAGATAATTTTTGGATGATGGGAGAGACGGGACCGTGCGGTCCATGTAGTGAACTCCATCTTGATCTCACCCCTGATGGGGACACACAGGGTAAATTGGTCAACGCTGATTCACACTTATGTATTGAAATATGGAATCTTGTTTTCATCCAGTTTAATGCCGACAGAGAAGGGAACTTTACGCCTCTAGCAGATAAGCATGTCGATACCGGTATGGGTTTTGAAAGAGTCGCGGCAGTTATGCAATCCACTCAAGGATTCACCGACTTCTCCAATCCAACATCTAATTATGACACCGATGTATTCTCTCCGATTTTCGAGAAAATAGAAGAATTATCCGGAGAAAAATATCTTTCTACTCTCCCAGCAACTAATCAAACTCCCTCCTCCCAAGAGGAAATCGATGTATCTTTCAGAGTGATTGGGGATCATTTACGGGCAATTTGTTTTTCGATTGCCGATGGAATTTTACCAGGAAATACAGATCGTAATTATGTTCTGAGAAGAATCTTGCGAAGAGGTGTTCGATACGGAAGAAATTTGGGATTCAAAGATCCCTTCTTTCACCATCTGGCTCCGGTTTTGATCGAACAAATGGGACCATTTTTTCCCGAATTAAAAAAGCGTAAAGATTTAATCTGTAAAACACTGCTTTCTGAGGAAACTTCTTTCAATAAAACTTTAGACAGAGGCATTGAGCTGTTTAATCGAGAGTTGAGTACTTTAGAGAAAGGAGAGCCAATCTCCGGTCCTTTTGCTTTTAAATTGTACGATACATATGGCTTCCCTTTGGACTTAACTGAACTACTTGCCAAAGAAAACGGAATCCAAATTGATACAAATGGCTTCAATCAGGAAATGGAGGCACAAAAAAAACGGGCAAGAGAAGCTCATAAATCGGTCGATGTGTTAGTGAACGACTCCAAGGAGGCGGGTCAAGGAACTGAATTTATCGGCTACGATCAAACTAACCTTAGGGAATGTGAAGTCTCATTACTTGATACCATTACCCAAGAAGGTGAGACCTATTTAATATTCGACAGAACCCCATTCTATGCGGAAATGGGGGGGCAAAGGGGAGACGAAGGCACCGTTTTCATTAACGACCACAGTCTTATTATAACTGATGTAATAAAAGACTCGAATGGTCACTTCCTTCACAAAATAAAAAAGACTGAATACCCAGATCCATTTTCCGGTAAAGCCATCGTTTCGGTTAATCAGTCAGTGAGACAAGATATTCAAAGGCATCACACCGCCACCCATATCCTGCACTGGGCGTTACGAGAAGTGCTGGGTGAACATGTTAAACAGGCAGGTTCGCTGGTTGAACAAGATCGACTGCGCTTTGACTTTTCACATTTCGAGGCATTGAAAGATGATCAATTATTGGAAATAGAAGCCATAGCCAACCAGAAGCTTCTCCTAAACGAAAAGGTCGAATCGTATGAAGTGCCATTTTCCGAAAAACCTGATGAAGTGGTGGCATTCTTTGGTGAAAAGTATGGAGACATCGTACGGGTGGTCAATGTAGGCGGATGGAGTCAAGAGCTTTGCGGAGGAACCCATGTTTCTTACGCAGGAGAAATTGGATCTATTCGGATAACCAGTGAATCCGCAATCTCTGCTGGCAACCGAAGGATTGAAGCAGTTGCAGGCAGTGCCGCATTCGATTGGGCAAATCAACGAATTCTTACTTTTAATCAACTCCTCCGTCAACTTGCCTGCAAACCGGAAGAAATCATTCAAAGAATTACACAGATCCAGGAAAAGAATAAAGATTTGGAGAAAAATATCCGCTCTTTCACCCAGAAGGACCAAGCTGGACTAGCCGACGAGTTGATCAAAAACGCGACCGAGGTCGGAAACATAAGAATCATCAAGGCTTGCGTTGAAAATATTGCTGCTAACGATCTTCGCCCTTTGGCTGCCCAAATAAACAAAAGATCGGCCCCATCTGTCGTTCTTCTTGCGAGTGAAAAGGATAACAAATGTGGGCTCATTTGTATCTGCTCTGCCGAAGCAGTCGATGCTGGCTACGCGGCCGGACAAATCCTCGGACAACTTGCCAGTAAGCTTGGTGGTAAAGGGGGAGGAAAGCCGGATTTCGCAATGGGCGGTGCACCCGCCGGCCAAGGAGTTGAAGCAGCCCTGCAAAGCATTACTTTGTCCACAACAAACGAGTGAGACTTCGTATCCTGCTGCCTCCAACGATGGCGGGATGCGCACAACGCGATTCGATCCCTGCCAAGATTGAACTTGAAGATGATCATGGCAAACGGCATCCGCCTGAAAAAGTAGATTTTTCCCTGCTTGGAGATCTCCCTGACGCAGAAAGAAGTGCTCTTTTCGCCCTAACCCAGTGGTGCCAAGGCAAACTTTCCTCCTTTCTTCAGTTGAATCTTGAACAGACCGCTGAATTGGTAAAAATCCTCACCAAAACACCTTGCTTTTTTCCTGCAAACAAGCCGGACCAGCCACTTGACTGGAGCGACGATAACCTTGCAGGCGTGAGTGAATATCTTCCAAGTAAAACCTCACCCACTAAACGACCTGTTCGAGAAATAACAGAGAATCGTACAACAGAAATATCCCAAGAAACGAGAAACGACCCAGAATATAACGGACCTCCAATAGAAGTAGAAGGCTCTACGGAGTATCTCCGTATCATTTTACCATCATCGGAACTCCCCGGATATAAAGAACTATTAAGTCTTCTTCGGGAATGGAATTTCCTTCGAGACCGTTCACACCGCCATTGGTGGTGGCTACGGGATCCATCCAAAGTACTGGACTTCCTCGCCTCTCACCAAGAAGACCTTGAACTTGATTATGATGCCCAATTTACAGAAAACTTTAAAAAGCTTACCAAAGTCATAACCCGTGCAAGTCTCAGGGCCAAAGCCACTGAATCAGAAAGTGGAACAACCCTGGAGGTTACCATTGAGGCGGGGGATACTCCAATTGATGAAATCGAACATGCCCTTTCCACGGGCCAAAACCATATCCGGCACGGGACAAAAGTTTATCTTTTAACCAAGGAATTGAAGGACAAAGCCAACCAAATTCAAAAACGAATAACTGGTGACATGGATGCTCCTCTTCTATCCCAATTTTCTCATGCGGTTGAGAAATACCAGGCCACTTCGCTTGAAGAATTCATTATATCGGCAGACCCCCGTTTCAAACCCCCAGCAGAGTGGAGAAAAAGGTGCAAGGCACTAAAAGATTTGGGGGCGCTCCCCTCCCCCTCTCTTTCACCATCCCTGGATAAACTATTGCGCCCATACCAAAAGATTGGGGTGGCCTGGCTCCTCCATCTCTTTCGAAACCAACTCGGAGGAATTCTAGCCGATGAAATGGGCCTTGGTAAGACCTTGCAAGCCCTAGCCTTTCTATCGGCTTTAAAAAAAGAAAAAGGATCAGGCTTGCCTTCGCTTGTGGTCTGCCCCGCTTCACTGGTTGAAAACTGGCGGAGAGAGACACTTCGTTTTTGTCCTGAATTCAAAGTTTTGGTGCATCACGGCAGCTCCAGGACATCGGTTCCAACAAGCCTGACCGGTAATGATCTGATCATTACATCATACGGAACTCTGGTAAGGGATAAGGAAATGTTTGAATCGATCCCAATGCTTTGCGTGATTGGTGACGAAGCCCAGTACCTTAAGAATCGT
The DNA here is from genome assembly GCA_049598825.1 of Opitutales bacterium. Lineage (GTDB taxonomy): Bacteria > Verrucomicrobiota > Verrucomicrobiia > Opitutales > Seribacteraceae > Seribacter. Next base: position 10,794 of record JBMYOA010000029.1, read on the forward strand.
AAAACTCAGAACGCCAAGGCAATGTCTTCCCTTTCCTCAGAGGGAAGGATTTTGCTAACAGGAACACCGATTGAGAACAGCGTTTACGATCTGCTGGCTCTGCTTGAATTCCTGCTACCGGGAGCAAGGCCGGAAATCCCTTCGAGCACCCGAGGAGATGAAAGAATTTGGCACGAGCAAAGAATCCTGAAAGAAGCAGCTCCATATTTGCTACGGAGAAAAAAGAGTGATGTGGCACCCGAGCTCCCAGACAAAATTGAACAAATCCTGCATATCAAATTATCCGAGGAACAAAATGAATTATATCAAAAAGTCAGAAAATCTTCGGAATCGGAATTAAATAAACTCGCTGATTCGGGTGCATCCGAAGGTGCATTGCGCATGAAGACCCTGACGCAGTTGCTCCGTCTGAGGCAGACCTGCTGCGACCCTCGGTTGATTGATGAAACAATGGAAGCCGACCATTCCGCGAAGCTCCGGGCATTTAGGGAACTTCTTTATACCTGCCTGGAAGGAGGACACCGCCTCTTGGTTTTCTCACAATTCGTTCAAGTACTTCAGTTAATTAAACAAGAACTGGAATCAACCGCCCTTCCTTACTGCTATCTCGATGGTTCATCCAAAGATCGGATGAAACAAGTAGATCTGTTCCAGGATGATGAATCCATTCCAGTTTTTCTGATTTCACTGAAAGCGGGCGGAACAGGGTTAAACCTTACGGGTGCAGATGTCGTTGTTCATTTCGACCCATGGTGGAATCCGGCCGCTGAAACTCAGGCGACCGATCGGGCACACCGGATAGGCCAGGATAAAGTCGTTACCGTTTACAAGATGATTGCTTCGGATACCGTGGAAGATAAAGTACTCCAACTCCAACAGGAAAAAAGAGCCCTCCTCGAACAGGTTTTTGAAGAATCAGAAGCGGCCAACCTAAAACTTTCCGTATCCGACCTTCGCGAATTAATCTAGAGTAGGGTTAGGTTTCAGGATCCGATTCAATATGCGGTTCTTTCACCTTGAAAAAGAAAGGTCTGTTTGACATGTTAATAACTTTTACAAAACCTAAATATCATGAATACCCAATCCATTAGACAACCTGATCCCGAAGTCCAAGGCGAGCATGGTCCCGCCATGAAGGGAGCCGACGTCCTTGTCGAGGCTCTCGAGCGTGAAGGCGTGGATGTGGTGTTCGCGTACCCGGGTGGAGCCTCGATGGAACTTCATCAATCGCTCACCAAATCCGAAAAAATCCGTACAATTCTCCCCAGACAGGAACAGGGCGGAGGATTTATGGCTCATGGGTATGCCCGAGCCAAAGGAAAAGCCGGCGTTTGCATGGCAACCTCAGGTCCTGGGGCCACCAACTTGGTTACTTGTATCGCAGATGCGTTCATGGACAGTATACCATTGGTTGCTATCACGGGTCAGGTATACCAACAGTTTATTGGTAAAGCAGCCTTTCAGGAAACTGATTTCTTTGGGATGACCCTCCCTATTGTTAAACACAGTTATCTTGTGCTCACGGCCGAGGATTTACCCAAGGTTGTAAAGGAAGCTTTTTATCTGGCCGAGAGTGGTCGTCCTGGTCCAGTGGTCATTGATATTCCGAAAGATGTTCAACAAAAAGTATTTGAGCCATTTTTCCCATCCAATGTGGAAGACCTCGACGGTTATAAACTTGATGATCCCCGAGCCACGGATGATGAACTCATTGAAGTCCTGAACCTTATTTCCAAGGCTAAAAAGCCTGTTCTTTACACCGGCGGTGGTATCATATCCGCAAATGCCCACGAAGAACTCAAGGAATTTGCTGAATTGTCAGGCTTACCAGTTACGCACACCCTTATGGGACTTGGTGTTTTTGACCCCGATCATGAACAGTCACTCTACTGGTACGGCATGCATGGGACGGTTGCCGGAAATTGGGCGGTTTGTGAAAGCGATCTGCTTTTGTGTGCAGGTGCCCGCTTTGATGACCGGATTACGGGCAAGGTAGAAAAATATGCTCAGGAAGCCTATGTCATCCACTTCGATGTCGATAAATCTGAGCACAATAAAAATGTTCACGCACATTTCCCCATTCGAAGTGATATCAAATATGCACTCAAAAGAATGAGTGAACTGATCAAATCCGGTAAATTTCAAAAACCTGATTTGTCCGAGTGGATGAATACACTTCAAGGATGGAAAAAAGATTATCCATTCAAATATAACCAAGGAGAACATATCACTTCACAAGAAGCGGTGGATGTCCTCTATCAAGAATCGAAAGGTGAGGCTATCATTACCACAGGAGTTGGGCAGCACCAAATGTGGGCAGCCCAGTATTACCGTTTTAAGGAACCAAGAACTTACATTTCTTCACTAGGGCTTGGTACGATGGGATTTGGATACCCCGCCGCCGTGGGAGCAAAGGTCGCATTCCCGGACAAAGAAGTAATCGACATAGACGGTGACGGATCTTTCCTCATGAACGTCCAGGAATTGGCCACAGCCAAGATTGAGAAAATTAATGCAAAATGTTTGCTTCTCAACAATCAGCACCTTGGCATGGTTGTCCAATGGGAAGACCGTTTTTATGAATCGGTTCGTGGACACACCATTCTATGTGATCCCGAAAATATCGGAGGTCCCGATAATTTAGATGCAATTTACCCAGACTACATAAAAATGTGCGAAGGCTTTGGTGTTAAAGCCCGTCGTGTGACCAAAAGAGAAGAATTGCGGGAAGCAATGAAAGAAATGCTCGAAGCCGACGAGCCATATCTTTTGGAAGTGATTGTACCTTACACCGAGCATGTGTTGCCGATGATTCCACAGGGCAAATCAGCCAAGGAAATGTTGATCGACTAGTCCCAAACACTTTCTAATGGGTATTTCACCTTACCTACATTTTTGATTGTAAAAATTTCTTGATTTGGATTCTTGTTTTTAGTTCTGTTACAGAATTAACCGCCAGCCCTTGCCCTAAACTTCCAAAAGTATTGAAATGAGTGATTCAGATTTTGATTTCTCAGCCATCGTACAACATGCCAAAGACATTGTAATTGTCACCAAGGCTCATCCCCTAAACGATCCTGGCCCAGAGATTGTTTATGTAAACGAAGCATTCATTGAGAAAACAGGTTACACTGCCGAGGAAGTCATCGGGAAAACACCTCGCATCCTCCAACGAGATGGAACCAATCGCGATGATCTGAAAAAAATTCGCCAAGCATTGGAAAAGCAGGAACCTGTACGGGTAACCCTTCGTAATTTCTCAAAAAAAGGAAACGAATATTGGGTCGATCTGAGCATTTTACCCCTACCGGATAAAAACGGAAAAATATCGCACTTCGCGGCGATCCAAAGGGACATTACGGATTACAAGAAATTGGAACAGGATTTACAGATTCTCTGCCGGACGGATCCACTCACTACGGCTGCCAACCGTAGGGCTTTTAACGAAATCATCTCTCAGGAATTCTCTCGCTTCAAAAGAAGCCAAAAGGAATACGCCTTAGTCATGATTGACCTGGACCATTTTAAAAGTATCAACGACCAACATGGTCATGGTGCCGGGGATCGGGTTTTGATAGAGGTGACAGAAAGATGCAAAGACAACCTTCGGGTGCATGACATTATTGCCCGGCTTGGTGGAGAGGAATTTTGCATTCTGCTCCCATACACCAATCTTGAACAAGCCCATAAAGTGGCAGAGAGATTGAGGCAAAAGATTGAAGTGATGCCAATCATATCGGACGGGAATCGAATTAAAGTTACGGTAAGTGTGGGAATATCCCTTGTTTCTGAGGGTGACAGCGACGGACATGATGCGATCGAACGGGCAGACAAGAAGCTACTTGAGGCCAAGTCTATGGGAAGAAATCGAGTTTGTGCCTAAAGGTCAGATCTCAAGAAACCACTGTCCGAAAAAAATTAAAAAGTAAAATCTAGACACTCATGAAATATTCGTACCCTACCCGTCGTGAACTTTTTAAAAAGTCGTTATCTTTATCTCCTTTCTTTTGTACACCCGGATTAATGGCCGAAGCATTGACCCTCACTCCTCGCCAAACAGAAGGGCCTTTTTACCCGGACAAAATGCCTTTGGACACGGATAATGATCTACTCATTATCAACGATTCCATAACACCCGCTGTTGGCATTGTTGCATATTTGCGGGGTAAGGTAACGGATGTAAAAGGGAATCCACAACGGAATGCACTGATTGAAATCTGGCAAGTCGACAACAATGGGGTGTATTTGCATAGTCGAGGCGGATCACGAAAAAAGCTGGACAGTAATTTCCAGGGATATGGTCGCTTTCTTACCGACTCAAAAGGAAACTATTTTTTTCGTACCCTCAAGCCAAGCCCCTACTCCGGAAGAACTCCGCATATCCACATGTCAGTTTCCGCAAAAGGGAAAGAAAAATTCACCACCCAATGCTACATTAAAGGCGAGCCTCGTAATGAGAAGGACTTCATTCTTAAACGCGTAAAAGATTCCAACGCCCGCAACTCACTGATTGTGCCCTTCAATCCAGTCAAGGGCTCAAAAGTGCAAGAAGTGTCCGCAAAATTTGATATTGTCTTGGGGTGGACGCCTGAAAGTTGAACCGATTGAGGACCCAGATTCGCTAATTTTTAAAATCGTAGACTAAAATTTTATCAACCAAAGGCACCAATACATCCTTCTTTGCTTTTTGATGAATTGGATGGTCGAGATACTTTTGTAATTCGTTCTCGTTTTTAGTCACGATCAGGATGCCCACATCATAACTGTCGTCGACAATATCCCGGTCACTCATTACCACCTCCCCTGCCTGTGCCTCAATCACACCCGGTATCTTTTGAAATGTCTTGGTTATCTCAATAATCTGTTTCCGGTGCATTTCATTACCAGGTTCCTTCAACCAACATAAGACGACATGATAAAGTC
>JBMYOA010000030.1:0-15537 GCA_049598825.1 Opitutales bacterium
GATTCTTCGATTTCAAAAAAGATTTCTGAAGCCAAGTCGTGAACATTGTCCCAACTGCTTGTTTGAGTCTGAGTAAAACTTACGGATTGGCTAGTTTGTGAAGACTCGCTTTCGTCCCCATCGCTCTCTGATAGTGCGAAAAGCATTTCAATGGGTTGGGGAACAACATCATCTGTTAGCGATGCTCCGAATTTTTTATTTAGGTTAACCAAACCTCCAGTCTCGGTAGCTCTGGTTTCTCCCAATCTAGAGGTTGCCAACTGGATCGATTGTCCTGAAAAAAGACCTGTCTGTACGCCGTTGGTATCGGTGAAATCAATATCACCGGATATCAAGTTAACTCCTCCCATGATATCTCCAGTAATTTCATTTCGAACTGCCATCATTTGAAACATGGTTCCCCGAATACCAGCAGTTCCGAGAGGACTGGTTAGGTTCATTGTAGAACCCTTTTTCAGTTTTGGTACTTTCACTATCAATTCTCCGAAATCGAGGTGTGCCAGCAATTTTGACTGACTGGGCTCTTCTTCAAGCTTGGAAGGGTCAGGAAGATTTTCTGCTGAAATGATTTGCTGAGAGTATTCGCGGATAAAGAACCGACTCCCTGGCTTTATTGTAATCAAGGTGCCGTTCGAAAAGAGCAATCCAAGTGTACCATTTTTTTCGGTCTTAATAATGGATTGTGAGTCAATTTTTTTCCCAATTGAATTGGATGTCAATGTAACTTCAAAATCATCCTTAATATTATAGACTGTCGCCTCCCCCTCAAGGGAAACTACTAGTGTGGTTGGCTTTACCTTTGTCGGTGCCGCAAAAGATAAAGAAGAATTAAAGAAAACAATTCCAAGAAGAACTAGGATTCTAACAAGTGACTCGATGACTAGTGGTCTAATCTTGGCACGAGCGAAGGGCATGTTTGAAATATGAGTGAAAAATTCTCTTAAAGCAAGAGATATTCAGACCTTAAGTCTTACCAATTTCTTCCTTGTATTGGTCTGCCGTGAGCAAAGAAGACAACTCTTCACTGGCATTTGATTTGATTTTTATAATCCAGCCATCTCCGTACGGACTTTCATTTAACTTTTCAGGGGAGTCTCCCAGTTCCTCGTTGATTTCCAAAATCTCACCACCAACAGGCATGTATAAATCAGATGCTGCCTTCACCGACTCGACAACACCGAAGACTTCGCCTCTAGAAAAAGTAGTTCCTACCTCAGGTAGTTCAACAAAAGTCACATCTCCCAAGCTGTCCTGTGCATGATCCGTGATACCAACAACAAAAGAATTATCGCAATCCTGAACAAGCCACTCGTGATCTTTAGTGAATTTTAAATTTTCTGGAACATCACTCATGCCTTAAATTTGCCAAAATAAGTATCACTTTGCAATAGACATTTATAGTCCACCAATCCTTGTACCGTCTGGCACAATTCCGTTTTTGACAACTACGACGATGCCGTCCCGAACATAAACATTTTCTCCTTCATCGGCCCATCCATCCTCTACTCCTGCAGGAGATAATTGAACATCTTTTCCAATTCTTGCATTTTTATCAATAATCGCATTTTCAATCTTCGAATTTGAACCGACTCCAACAGGAATTTTCTGAGAATCAACAACTTCATAATTATCAGCTCCCATCATCACAACATTCTCAAAACTACATTCATCTCCTATTATTGAACGAACGCCAAGGACGCATCTTTTAAAGTCTGAATCACCAATTACGCAACCACTCGCAAAGTTGGTTTCAACCAGGCTTGATCTTTTAAATTTAGACATCGGAAGAAGGTCTGGATAATTGTATATGGGATGGTTTTGTTCGTAAAAATTGAATTCAGGGTTCTCCGAACAAAGTTGTAAATTAGCCTCAAAAAAAGATCTCACCGTTCCAATATCTTCCCAATAGTCATCATAGATATGGCATTTCAAATTTCTTTTACCCACAAGGGAAGGAATAATCTCTTTACCAAAATCTTTTGAATCTCCTTTAAGTGCTTCAAACATGGCGGAGGCGTTAAAAACATATATTCCCATGGAGGCTAAGCACCTGTCAGGGTTTCTATCATCTCCTTTTAACTCTGGTGGAACTAATCGACTAATTACTTCAGGATCAGTTGGCTTCTCAACGAAATCAACTATGCTTGCCTCTTCTCCAACCCGTAACAAACCTAAACCAGATGCTTCCTCAGTGGAAACTGGTTTTGCGGCAACTGTTATTTCCGCTCCTCTTTCGAGGTGCTCGTCCACCATTTTCGAAAAATCCATCCGATAGAGCTGATCACCGGAGAGAATCACAAAAATATCTTCATCATTTGCACCAAAATGAATAAGATTCCTTCTTACTGCATCAGCAGTTCCTTGATACCAATCGTCTCCATATTCGGTCTGCTCCGCAGACAAAATATCTACAAAACCTTGTCCAAAACGGTCGAACCTATAGGCGTCCTGAACATGCCGGTGCAAGGAAGCGGTATTAAATTGGCTCAACAAATATATTCGATTGTAACCTGAATTAATACAATTACTGATAGGGATATCGACCAAGCGATATTTGCCAGCAAGAGGAACGGCTGGTTTACAGCGAAGTTTTGTCAAAGGATAGAGCCGAGTCCCCCTACCTCCTCCCATAATAACGCAATGAATTTTTCTGTTCATAATTTACTCCTCGCTTCACATTTAGGGTTAGATAAGATGATAACTTGAACAATCTGCATATTGATTTTACATACACGCAACCTCAAAAGTATAACTATGAGAAAATTTTGATCATTATGGCATTCTCCGTTACAAAACTTTTCTCATCACTAGTTTAATCCATGAACATTTCGCCTAAGCTGGAAGATTTTAAAAAGCTGTGCAAAGATCATGATGTAATCGCAGTTAGTACTGAATTAACCGCAGATACTGAAACTCCCCTTTCTGCCTATGCCAAGTTATCAAAATTCAAACCGGCTTTTCTTTTTGAATCGGTAGTGGGAGGTGAACAAGTCAGTCGATTTTCTTTTCTCGGTTTCTCTGCAAGCAAAGAGATTTCCTGTTTCAGTGACCGCACCGAGATCACTGAAAACAATCAGACAAAAAAAATCGAGACCCCCGAAGATCCACTTCGTCTCATTGAGAATGAAATAGACGGAACGCGCTATGCGGGCGTTGATGGATGTCGCTTCTCCGGGGGGGCAGTTGGTTTCGTAGGTTATGAATACGCGAACCGAATTGAACCCAGTATCCCTTTACCCGCAGATGATGAATTAAAAATGCCAGTCCTTTTTTTCATGATCACGGAAATTGTGCTCATCTTTGACCATGCGAGGCAAACACTACGAGTATGTTCAAATTCGAAAGTATCTGATAATCCTGAGGAAGATTATAAGTACGCAGTTAAGAAGATCGAGGAGACGATTGAACTCTTATCAAAACCTCTGGCCCTGCAACCTGCCCCGCTTGGAAAAATCGGTCTTTCATCTGAAAAGCCTCCTGTTGGAAATTTCTCTCAACAAGAATTTGAACAACTCGTTGAGAAAACGAAAGGCTACATTAAGGATGGCGACATCATCCAGGCAGTCTTATCTCAAAGGTTTTCTATTCCATACAATGGAACACCAATAAATCTTTACCGGGCAATTAGGGCTATCAATCCATCGCCTTACATGTTTATTCTCGAAACCAATGATTATTCAATAGTCGGAGCCTCGCCCGAGGTTCATGTCCGTTTAAATGATGAAAATGTTTTGATTCGTCCAATTGCTGGCACCCGCCCAAGAGGTAAAACAGAAAAGGAAGATCAGGAATTTGAGCAGGATCTGCTCAATGACGAAAAAGAAAAAGCTGAACACCTTATGCTCGTAGATTTAGCCCGGAACGATATTGGTAGAGTCTGCCAACATGGTTCAGTACAGGCAGTCGACTTTATGTGCATCGAGAAGTACTCCCATGTCATGCATATTGTTTCCCAAGTAATAGGTAAGCTATCAAAAGAAAAAAATGCTTTTGATTTGATGAGAGCTACTTTTCCAGCAGGCACAGTAAGCGGAGCACCAAAAATCCGTGCGATGCAAATTATTTCAGAATTCGAAAAAACTTGCAGGAGTGCATATGCAGGAGCACTTGGTTACTTTGGTTTTGAGGGAAATCACGACTCTTGCATTGCAATTCGTACGGCAATCCTCAAAGACAATAAAATACATCTGCAAGCGGGTGCTGGTGTTGTTGCAGACTCTGAACCTGAAATGGAATTTCTTGAAACGATAAATAAAGCAAAAGGCATGTTGAGTGCCGCTGAGTTGGCTAAAAATATGTCAACAAACACCTAGTATTTTAAAATATTGTGGAAAAAAGCGAACAATCATCCTTAGACATTTATTTGAAGCAAATTTCGGTTATTCCATTGATTACCGTGCAGGAAGAGATTGACCTGGCAAAAAAAATCAGCAAAGGAGATGAAAAAGCTCGTGAAAAGATGATCACAGCCAATCTTCGTTTGGTAGTCAAAATCGCACAAGATTATTCCAATATCGGGCTTTCACTACTCGATCTCATTAATGAGGGAAACATGGGATTAATGAAAGCGGTTGAAAGATTTGATCCATCTAAGGGAGGAAAACTCAGCACTTATGCGTCCTGGTGGATTAAGCAATCGATCAAAAGAGCTTTGGCAAATCAGAGTAAGACGATCCGTTTGCCCGTGCACATGGTCGATCGAGTCACTCAAATTCGTCGAACTACTCAGCAATTAAGCGAAAACTTAGGTCGTGAACCGACTGACGACGAATTAGCAGAGGAAATGAAAATTCCGGTTGCTCGAATTACACATTTAAAGTCAGTAAGTAAAAAACCTGCTTCTCTAGATTCTCCGATTAATGATGAAGATGGTTCAAGTCTTGGAGATGTAGTGCCAGATTCGAGATCCACTTCCCCCCTTGAAAATCTTCAATCTAAATCACTAGTAGGTGATGTAGAGAAGGTTCTTGCGTCTCTTGAGCCAAGAGAGGCAGACATTATCAGGCTTCGTTTTGGACTTGAAGGAAGAGATCCCAAAACCCTTGAAGAAGTGGGAGAGCAGATTGGTATTACAAGAGAAAGAGTGCGCCAACTCCAGGAACAAGCGATACGTCAGTTACGCAAAAACATGAACAAGTTTGAGAAACAACGCACTTGGGAAGAAATTCAGGAAGAAAAACGCATAGAAGAAAGGACAAAGATGTTACAAGACCTTCTTCACAAATCAGCTTAAAGGCATTACTAGAAGATTACTCACCCGCTCAAGTTCTGAGCGGATGAGCTTTAAAATTTAGCAACTATCAGCCTTCTTCTTGCGCAGTGGCTTCGTCGAAAATATCGCCAAGAGAGGTAGTCAAATCTTCTCCAACCTCATCGTAAGCCGCAACTTCCTTGGCCAATGCGTCTTCATCATAATCTGCAGCTTTTATACTTAGTCCAATTCTGCGTTCGTCTTTATCAATCTTGATGACTCGAGCAGTGACCTCTTCCCCTTCCTTGAGGTAGTCCTTGACCTTCTCGATTCGCTCTTCGCTAATCTGACTAATATGAACTAAGCCGTCGATTTCATGGTCGAGTTCAATAAAGGCACCGTATCCAGCGACTCTTGCAACTTTTCCTTTGATGACATCACCAAGTTTATAGAGACGGTCAATATCTTCCCATGGATCTTGGGTGAGTTGTTTCATGCCGAGAGAAATTCTTTGATTATCGACATCAACTTCCACAACAATCGCATCAACCTCATCACCCTTCTTTACCATTTCACTAGGATGATTGATTTTACGGGTCCAACTCATATCAGAAACATGAACCATACCGTCAATTCCTTCTTCAAGCTCCACGAAGGCACCGTAAGAAGTCAAGTTTCTGATTTTGCCACGTACTCGTGCACCCGGTGGGTAGTTATGAGTCGCCATATCCCAAGGATTAACCTCGAGTTGTCTGAGACCAAGAGAAATTTTCTGGTCATCTTTTTGAATACCAAGAACAACCGCATCCACTTCATCACCGACATTGAGTACTTCGCCGGGTTTGGTGATTCTTTTCGTCCAGGACATTTCAGTGACATGAACAAGACCTTCGACACCTTCTTCCAATTCAACGAAAGCACCGTATGGAACAAGGTTAACGACTTTACCACGAACCTTCGCGTTGATTGGGAACTTACTTTCAATTTCATCCCATGGGTTGCTTGAAAGTTGTTTAAGTCCTAAAGAAACGCGTTCACGCTTCTCATCAATATCAATAATGCAAACTGTAATTTCTTCTCCGGTCTTAACCATTTCACTCGGGTGCGATACCCTACCCCAACTCATATCAGTGATGTGAAGGAGACCGTCCAATCCATCCAAATCAATAAACGCACCGTAGTCAGTGATATTTTTAACCATACCACGACGGGTTTCTCCTGGAATAATTTTGGAAAGAATCTCGCGTTTTTTATCCTGTCTGCGTTCTTCAATTAATTCGCGACGAGAAACAACAATATTCTTACGTTCGCGATTAATCTTAACGACTTTAAAGTCAAAAGTTTGCCCAACAAACTGGTCAAGATTCTTCGGTGCCTGAATATCTACTTGGGAAGAAGGCAGGAAGGCATCTACACCGATATTAACGACTAAACCGCCCTTTACCTTGGATCGAACACGACCTGTGATCACAGAACCCTCTTCACAAGTGTTGACAATTTTCTCCCAATTTTTCTTTTGCTCTGCTTTATCAAAAGAAAGTTGTGGATTACCGAAACGATCTTCAAGTCTTTCAAGAAAGATTTCTATGTCAGAGCCAATCTCCAGTTCGCTAAGGTCAAGAAATTCATGAGCCGGGATTGTTCCCTCGGCTTTTCCACCAAAATCAATAACGACTTCGGTAGGGCGTATTTCCATTATAGTTCCCGTAATAACGGAACCTTCTTTAAGTAATTCAATTTTGCTCTCGGCGAGCAAGTCTTCCATAACTGCACTCATGATGCTTTAGTTTGTGTAAGCCACAAGGATAAGATGCAAAATCGCTGCTTAGCGAACAATAGTATCCAAGCGGGTTAAGGGTTAATAGTGATTAGAACGAAACAAGAAAAAATCATGATTGCTACAATTCAGCAAGCACAATCCGACGACCTATCCTAGGCTACAATTTTGTTCAGGGGATATTCGACTATCCCCTCAGCACCCAGTCTTTTCAATGCTGGAATAATCTCTCTTGCTACTTTTTTCTCGATTACGGTTTCAACCGCAATCCAATCTTCATCCGCAAGCGAAGAAATAGTCGGCTTTCTTAAAGAAGGAAGGTTGAGAAGCACCTCAGACAACTTAGTTCTTTCTAAATTCAACTTGAGCCCAACTTTTGTATCTGCCTGCAAAGCAGCATTTAACATCATTCCAATATTTTCAATTTTTGCTTTTTTGGCATCATCTGCCCAAGACTCTTTGTTGGCTATTAGAACTGTGTTTGTCTCCATTAACACATCAACAATACGAAGTTTGTTCGCCCGAAGGGAACTGCCTGTCTCCGTTAGGTCAACAATTGCATCCACAAGCTCGGGAACCTTAACCTCGGTCGCACCCCATGAAAATTCAACTTCAGCCGTCACCCCGTGTTTTTTAAGAAAGCTTTTTGTGACTTCAACAAGTTCAGTGGCAATCGTTTTACCCTCCAAATCTTTTACGGTTTTAATGGGTGAATCCTCAGGGACGGCCAAAACCCACTTTGAAATACGATTGGAAGCACGACTATATACTAAATCAGCAACTACTTTAACATCCGATTCATTCTCCTGCACCCAGTCCCGGCCAGTTAAACCGCAATCAAAGAAGCCATCCTCCACATAACGGCTCATTTCTTGTGCACGGACGAATCTGCCACCCAAGTCAGCATCATCCCAACTTGGGGTGTAAGACCGTGAACCTTTTGTGATATTAAAACCAGCTCTAGCGAACAATTTTAATGTGGCTTCCTCAAGGCTTCCCTTGGGTAACCCAAAACTAAGTAAAGTAGACATTCAGACATTAACTACCAAAAGCATTCGACTTCGGAAAGCGTCTTTTCAGAAAATTTCTTCTAATTTGGAGAATATCTTAGCTTTGCTTCATCTATGGACTTCTTCATCTCCATAATTTCGAGAATTTCACAAATCTTCTCGATATCAGGGGCAGCTGGACTTTGATCACCTTCATGTTTGGCGGAATCGAGTTTGATTATTTCTCGGTTCCTAAGGAGCAGATCTCTTTTTTCATAAATCATACTGCAAAACCTCTTCGGTGTTACTCTGCCTGCATTGGCGATTAGTTCCTCTAAATTCTCCCAAGCCTGTAGCCACTTGACTGCGGTTTTCGGACCAACCCCCGCAAGCCCGGGTATATTATCAGCCTGATCGCCAATGATACATAAATAATCGAGGATTTGATGCGGGTTTACTCCGAACTTTTCCACGACTCCTTTTTCATCAAGCATTCTCCACCCAAGTCTTGGGTTGGCTGTCGGGGGAGGCAAAAGTTGGGACACCCCGGGCTCAATCAATTGGGCCAAATCTTTATCTGCACTTACAATAACCAACTCATGACTGCCTTTTAATTCCTCTACTTTTGCAGCGATAAGATCGTCCGCCTCCCTGCCCTCCGCTTCACCAGTTCCATAACCGAGTGCCAAGGAAAGTTTTTTTACCCATTCTAATTGCTCGACAAAACCCTCGGGTGGGCTACCCCTATTGGCTTTGTACTCGGGTAAGATTTTTTCCCGTTGGGGGCACCCCCCCAGGTCGAAAAACACCCAAATATCATCAGGTTTAAAATCATCCTCCAATCGCCAAAAAGAGCGTAACCACCCGTGAATCATATTAGTTGGAAACCCGTCTGAGCGGTTGAGTTCACGAATCCCATAGAAAGCACGAAACGCTAAATTATGCCCATCACACAAAAAAATTTTGCTCATCTAGTCTTATCTTAGACTGCAACGGTTCAGAGCAAGCTAAATTCCAATGAATAACTAATCTTCGATCTGTAATATCTGGCCCAAGCAATATTCGGGTCTGGCTTCCCCCACTCGAACACGAGCAAAATTATTTTCTAAATTCTCCTGCTCAACTGGTATCATCAACTTCAAATAGTTTTCAGTGTATCCACCGTAATATCCATTCTTTGGATTCTCGAGTAAAACTCTCACCTCTTGTCCTCGAAAACTGGTGTGCCAATCCATCTTTTTGGATGCAGATAGCTGACGCAGGTGCGAACTTCTTCTCCTTCTTTCCTGCATTGGAATATGATCCTTTGCTTTGCTTGCCGCCGTTCCATCCCGCTCCGAATAAGTAAACACATGACAATAAGTAAATGGATAGTTAAGGAAAGTTTCACAGGTTTTGTCAAAGTCTTGCTCCGATTCACCTGGAAAACCGGTCATCATATCCGTGCCAATACATACTCCCGGAATTGACTCTGTCGCTTCAGCAAAGAATTCCTCCATTTGCTGAAGAGTGTATTTCCTCTTCATTAATCCTAAGATCTTATCACAACCGGATTGCATAGGAACATGAAGATATGGCATCAACGGATGCTGATCATCCTTCATCATTCCAAACAACTCTTCAGGGATGGTGGTCGGTTCAATACTACTTATTCGTAAACGATCGAGCCCTTCAAGTGCTCCAAGTGATTCGACCAAATCTAGAAAATTCTTTCCATCCGAAATGTAGGTGCCCAAGTTAACTCCAGTTAGTACGATTTCCCGGACGCCGTTTTGAATCATTTGTTCTGCTTCTTCAAACAAGTCACACCAATCGCGAGAACGGGCACGACCACGGGCAAAAGGAATCACACAAAACGAGCACATAAAGTCACAACCATCCTGAATCTTTAGATTCGATCGCTGTTCAAAATGAACCTCCCCAACATGACCCATTGAAAAATCTGAACGATCGATTCTTTCTCGAATTACGACTGGAGAAGTGGGCTTTTGCTCCCCCACATAATCGAGAAAATTCATTTTATCATGGTTGCCTATCACATAATCCACACCCTCGACCATGGCCACTTCGTTAGCCGAAGTTTGAGAATAACAACCGACTACTACGGTGATAGCATCGGGATTTTTACGACTAAATCGTCGAATTACATTCCGGGACTTGGCATCCGCTTCATTGGTTACGGTGCAGGTATTAATAACACCTAAATTCGCATCCTCACCAAAAGGAACGATTTCATAACCCTTACTCCGTAGTTTTCCCTCAATAGATTGCCCCTCATACTGATTGAGCCTGCAACCAAGTGCCTGCACAGATGCTTTTAATTTATGACTACTGTTCAAAGTCTTTTTTTGAGCCAAGCTCATGCTCGAAAGGGAGACTTTTCCCCGTACCGAAACAAAAGCCAGAAAAGACGGAAAGCAGAAAGGTATCTTGGGACAAAAATTAGAGGATCACTCATACATCGAATCAACCATCCTAAATAATATTTATCTGCCCACTTGGGAATTCTAATCTGTTGCCCCGAAAGAAAAGCTAAGGCTGCTCCGGTGCATACAATCGTAGTTTTCTTGTTTAAATACTTTTGTAAAAATAAGCCCAAGCGCTCCTGAACGCCTCCCCCCAATTGGATAAAAACAAATTTATAATTTTCTGATTTGAGTCTGGTCAACAAATCCTGGTCTTCAAGAAAACCTGTCTTCGGGTAAATGGGTGCATGATAAACTGATTTTGATTCTATCGAACATTTATATTTTCTCTCTAGCCACGCGATATTCGCCTTTGCCTGACTTTTATTTGGCATGACCCAAAAAGACGAATCCTGAAGTTCGGCTGAGTTTAGTAAAACCTTAAGAAATTCAAGTCCGGAAATTCTTCTTAAACTCTTCTTAGAAAAAAGCTTCAGCCATAAGCAAACTAATCCACTATCTGGAAGGACAAGCTCAGCATTTGTTAATGCTAACTTGTAAGCCTCAGAGCGTGGAAGATCAGTGGCGAGTCCGGGGCCGGAAGGTGCCACAACTAAGCCACCTTTCTGAGACTCTTTAATGGCTTTTTCCACATTCCCATCGAAAAAATCAACACCAAGAACTCTCACAAAACTAGATTACGGTAAAAGTATTTGAATTAAAGTGCTCTTAATAAGCAGATTTCGGAGGGAAAAGAACTTGGCCAACCGTACGGAATACAATTTCCACATCCATCCAGATTGTCCAGTTCCCAACATATTCGAAGTCCAGCTCAATTCTCTTTTTTACCAGTGCAGAATCTGTAAATTCACCGCGAAGGCCTCTGCATTGGGCCGGCCCAGTCACTCCGGGCTTAACAAATTGTCGTATCCGATAAGCCCGGTAATTTTGCTGAAATAAATAATCATGCTTGGCTAAATAAGGTCTGGGTCCAACAAGGCTCATTTCTCCTTTCAGGACATTTATAAACTGAGGAAACTCATCCAAGCTAAATCTTCTCATAAATCCACCCAATGGAAAAACTCTTGGGTCATCTTTTTTTGCCTGCTTTGCTTCTTGTTGCTCAGTCCTATCTTCATGCTCCATGGACCGAAACTTAATGATAGTAAACTTATTTCCCCCCAAGCCCACCCTTTCCTGTGTAAAAAATAATGGTCCGCTTGATTGTAACATCTGAAAGGTTTTCACCAATGCCATCAACAAAGGGAGTATAAAAATAACTGCTGGCAGACTTAAAGAAAGATCAAAGATTCTCTTAACCATACGATTAAAGGGACTTTCCAGTGGCTCATTGAGTAGAGTAAAAAATTGCCTGCCTGACTCCTCCATAAAGACGAGCCGTGTCTCAAATTCTTTAGCCAAAGAATTATAGATCAAAAGGCGACAGCCATACCTATTTGCAATGTCCGCTGTATCCGCTATCCACTCCGTATGATTCCCATCTGGAAGCACTACTATTTGATGAATAGAATTTTCAGAAAGATAAGACTCCAAATCACACTGCTTACCAAGATAAGGCAAACCCATAGCTTCTTTCTGAACTCCGTTGGATTTAGTGGTAAAAAGGCCAACAAACGAGTAACCATTCCCCGAATGGTCTAATGCCCAATCCTTCAATTTGGAAAATTCATCAGGGTCACCTACTAAGACGGACTTTCGTTCAATTCCGTAATATCCGTTAAGTCTTTTAAACAAACCTGGCAGGGTGTAATTGGAAAAGAGCAGAACAAACCAGCAAGTGGATAAATAAAACCCAAGAAATAAACGACTCGTGGCTGCGTCCTTAGACGCAAAATAAGCTCCAAAAACAAAAAAGGAAAGGACAGCTAGTTGGAAATTAGTTTTACTAAGAGATTCACGAATTCTTCCCCATCTATTTTTGAGATAAAAATCACCGTAGTTTTGGAGAGAACCAATCGCAGCAACCATTATTCCTGCAATGGAAACAATTGCGTAGTTCCAAGGAAGATTTACTAAACTCAGACCCCAAATTCCCCAGATCCAATTACAAAACCAAAGCCAAACAACGATACATACACAAAGCAATGAGCGATGGAGAATCGAAAAACCTTTGTCTCGGTTATTATTCATTGGGCAAAGTACAAATGGGAAGAATAATTCAAACTGAATGAAAATCGCCAATTGTGCAAACTAGAATGATGTCTGAATTGCATCCTTGCAATTTTCATTTTTTTTTGAAAACTTTGAAATTCCGATGCAAATCGAAAACAAAGTCCAAAAGACCAACGAAGAAGAAGTTAAGCTTGAGGTCGAGTCGATCGATTTCTTTGTAAGGATGATGAGTATACTGGGATTACCCAGATCTGTTGGCGAAATTTATGGTGTTCTCTATTTTGCGGAAAACCCTCTGTCTATGGATGAAATATCTTCACGATTAAAAATCAGCATGGGTTCCACAAGCCAAGGTCTTAAGACTCTCCGTTCGCTCAAAGCAATTCGTACATCTTATGTACAGGGGGATCGAAAAGATCATTATATAGCCGAGACTGAGTTTCGACGGTTATTCTCGAACTTTATCAAAGAAGATATTTTACCGCACTTGGACAGTGCGGCGGATAGAATTTCAAGTATGGAAAAGCATGTGATGGCAAACCCTGATATGAATCAGGAGTTTTACACTACCCGTATTGAAAAGTTAAAAAGACTTACCAAAGCAGGTCGAAAACTCCTACCCGCCCTTGCAGGACTTTTAAAAATATGAATTCTCAAAATTCAGATGAGATGAAGGATTGGTCATGCGGATGGTATTGCATCCGGGCGAAACCAAGAATGGAAATGGTGGCATCCTCGACCTTGCTGACTTTGGACGGGATGGAAGTATTCCTACCGCGCACGCAGCGGGCTAAGAAAAATATCGTTCAACCCATCAAACCACTTTTCCCCGGTTATTTTTTTGCCCGGTTTGACCCTGTTGTCCACATACGCAACGTTCACTATGCCCGAGGGGTTGCCTATGTTGTTCGTCGCAAAGAAGTCCCGGTCCATGTCCCTCCACAGGTTATGATTGAATTAAGATTGATCTCCCCTGATGGAATTCTCGAGATTCCTGACCAACCCCATAAAATTGGAGATAAAGTTAAAGTGATTGCGGGACTTTTTAAAGGAGATGAAGGTACCGTCACAAAACTTGTCCCCGCAAGAGAACGAGTCAAAGTACTTTTTGAGATTTTAGGTCGTCCCACTGAAGTTGAAATCAGTGAGGATGAAGTAGACTTTCCCAGTGCCCACCCTATCGGCACTGGCTGAATTTGCCCAACATTCAAAGAGATTTAAACAAATTGGCTTTGCTCCTTCGGCAAAAGGCCAAGTGCGGTAGCCTACCCGCTCATCTTTTATACCTTGATTTCTCGCAACTTTACGAGATTCAAAAAAATAGATGATTCATCTTCAATTATCGTATTTATTCAGCGTCCTCTTACTCGCATTGTTTGGGATTTCCTTTTTCTCGTTCGAATACTATGTGCCGTACATCAAGAGATGGAAAGCCAACCAATTTCTTTATCAAAGTCAGGTATATCTCGATGAGAAAATTGGCTCATCACCAGAACTGATTGGTGAAGGCATCAGAAAAGCGAGGGTCGCTTATTTACTAAACCCGAATGACGCAAAGTCTTATCAAAACTACCTGGACTTACTTTTTTTGGAAGACCCAGCTAAAGCTCTTAATCTTTGGACTAAATTGGTCGATAACTCAGAGAATGGAATTCAGCTTGGAAACTCGATCCTTTCCAAATCACTCACCTGCTTGCAAAAAGAAGACATATCATTGGAAACCAAAGTTTTTATTGGAAAAAATGCGATTCAACAATTCCAATACCTCAGTGAGATAGAAACCTGGAATGCCCAGCCAAAAAACCTTCTTCTAGGAGCTGAAATTCTGGCTGAAACCGGTAACCACCAGGAAGCTTTACGGGTTGTTGATCAAGTTATTGAAAAATTTCCAGAGCACCCTGAAGCGGTTTTCCTGCTCACTCGAATCGCAGTTCACTTACAGGACCGATCCCAACTGGTCCGCCTGGGCAAAGCCTTGGCACCATTATCAAGCCAAAGAAGCGAGGTCGGTTTGGAAGCAATTCGTCACATGACTCTACTCAATTTCCTTCAACCTCTTGCTCCTCAGAGCTTAGACCGTTGCATTCAGCTACTGACCGTTAATCCCAAGGCAAAAGCAATAGATTTCCTGCGAATCTATGCGATGAGATATGCAATTGAAACTTCCGAGGATTCCCGCTCAGCGATTATTCAGAAATGTTCGGAATTGTTCGATTTGGAAAATTCTCAGGAATTACTTGTTTTCGGAAACTGGCTGGTTCGTCTGAAAGCCTACCCCGCAATCGTAAATTATATTCCTGTAGCAAAAGCAAAAGCAGATGAGTCATTTTTTAAAATCAGGATGGCCGCATTAGCTCAGGTTGGAGACCTCGAAAAAATGAGGACGGAATTGAGCCGGGCATCGATTATCCCGAGCCGATGGAGGTTAGTCGTGGAAGCAAGAATCCATGCTCTTGAGCAAAACTTCCTCGAATCTCAAAAATCTTTGGATCGTATCATTCCTCTTCTAAGTAATGACCCAAGAGAAGCCCGTACAATTTGTATCTATTTGGAACAGGTCGGTGATGTAAAAAGCCTCTGCCATATTTTGGAAAAACTAAGTACTGAAGCTATTCACCAAAGATATGCCGTGACTAAACTTCTTCAATACCAGGGAGGAGTGGTAAACCTGGAAAAACTTCTTCAATGGTCCGACACTCTGCTTGCCTTAAACCCTGATGCAACTCAAATTCAAAGAAGTAATCTTTATTTAAAATTACTTAACCCTGATCTGATATTCCCGTCACAGGAGCTTATTAAATTAACTGAAAAAGCGAAGGAATATGATTCAGATTTCTCAACTCTGGAATCAAAGATCACGCTCGCCCTTGCTCATCTCAAAAACAATTCGGCTGGAGATGCCCTCGTTGCCCTTGGAAAGGTAAACGACTGGAGAAAATGGGAAAGTGTAAGATCGGCGTGGAAAATCATCGCTGCCCATGTCTTCAAGATAAATGGAGATACCGAAAAATTTTTGATTCTAAGCCAGGGAGTTAAGGCCAA
>JBMYOA010000031.1:0-15488 GCA_049598825.1 Opitutales bacterium
GTTGCATCGCTTTATTGCTTTTCAACTCTTCTTCCAGTTCTTCGAGCAAGTCTTCAGGAGCGAGTTTGGCAAGATCGGCCAATCTTTCAGCCTGAGCGTATTGTTCTTCAAGCTGTTCGGCGATTTCAAGGTTTTCCTCTAAATCTCTAAGTTCAACTCTGGTTGCAGCCACCGACTCTTGCTCATCGAGTTTCTCAAAATGCTCGGCAATAAGGTTTAATTGATCAATGAGTTCTTCCTGCTTTTCAATAGTTTGCTTTGTGAAGTTTTCGATTTCTTCTGAATTTTGACCCTGCGTTGCCTCGTTAAGTTTTTCTGCGATTTTGGAGTCCGTCTCCTCCACCAAAGCCGCCGCATCGTCAGCGTCTCTCGCTATTTCCCGGCCGTACTCGTCCAGAAGATTTTGAATGTTGGCTTCCTGTCGGAGAGCCTGAGCAAAATTTTCAACGGAAGCACTGATTTCCTCCTGCTCCTGATTGAGATTATCTAGTTTCTCCTTCTTATCTACAAGGTCTTGATTATTATTCTCACTGATTTCCTCAATTTTTTGCTTTTGGATCTTAGTTTCCTCTGCAAGCTCTTTGGCCAACTCAGCAATGGACGGGGCATTTTTATTGATAAATGAACGAGCTTCTCGGACTTCATCCTTCAATAAAGAGATAATCTTTTGTAAATCCTGAAAAACTAGGCTAGCGTCTTCGATTATCAGTTTAGTCTCCTTCTGATCGAATTTCAGACGGTTTTGCATTTCCCGTATAATATTTTTTCTGTAATTCTGATTAGGAAGTTTTTTCATAATTTCAATCACGTCATTGGATAAGCGCATCCGTGACATGCTATCTAGAATTGGTTTCCAAACGGACTCCACACGACCCCATTGTCTTGCACACTCTGCCCCTTGCCAGGATGAAGAGGTGGAACTCTCTTTCCTTATAAAATAAAGCGTTTGATTGGCTGACCCAATCAGATGGTGTTGCAAGAGCAATAGGTCAAAGGAGCTGGCAATTTTTGAAGATTTTTCAGAAAGTTCAGCGTAATCGTCAGTCTCACGGGATTCCTGTTGAATTTTGATCAAAGCTCTTCCTGTTTGTCCTGCATCTTTAACAAATATTGCGTTTTGATCCTTTCTGGATTGTTCAACTTCCGAGAGCATCATTGTCTCTGAAATAACAATATCCGACTGCGACAATGCAACTCTTACTGCATGACTTAAAGCTTCTGGTTTCTTCTGAGCCTGCACCGCTTTTTTCCACTTTTCATCGAGTTTTTGCCAGAGCAAGTGATTACGGTGAAGATTCCAGTAAAGCTCCTCTGGTTTTTGGCGGAAGGACTCGCGGGACTTTGAGGCAAGTTTTTGTTGTGTCTCCCGAAGAATATTTTGAATCGTTTGACCCCACTTAGTTATCTGAATTTGGAGTTTTTTTCTGTCGTCTCCTAATTCATCAATTGATTGTAACAATTTTAATTGTTCCGATTGAATTCTTTTCAGAGTTGATGATCTTTGCCAATCACGGGAGTAGCTCATTGTTTTGGCAATCGGGTTCCATTGGCTTAGTGCCACTTCTTGCCTTCGAATCAGAAAGGGAAGGGCCTTTCCCTGCTCGGAATGGTCTAGTAATTCATTTTGTCTTTTGTGAAGAGACCTTAGGTAGGCGACCGCAATCGTTTCTGCATGCTGATTCAGTAAATCCTGAGCTACATTTCGAAAATTTCCGGATATTGACATCCGTCGATTAATAACCTCCCGGGAAAGCTCATTCGCTTTTGCTCGAACTTGATTCGCTTCAGTACTGTTCTCGGCATGTGAACATATTTTCTCCCAGGTCGTGCCAAAGGTATGAAAAATTTGTCCATGGGCTTGGGCAAGCATTGATAATTGAAATGAATCAGCTCCCCTGGGCATTGAAATTAATGCCCGGAGGTTATCCCGATAAGCTTCCTCTGCCGTGAGTAGAAATTCATTTTCCAACTGATTTGATTTTTCCAGAAAAAGACTTCTATCAAGCTTGTTTTGCTGAAAATCCTTGAGTGAAGGTTGAAAATTCTTCTGCATCAGCATGGTTTGAGTTCTAATCATTTCAAGGTTATCGAGGACCATGGATTTTTTTTCCAAAAGGTGTAGCTGGCTTAAATCGAAGTCCCTGGAAATAACGGAAAGCTCAATGGCTTCCGTTTCAGTTCTTGATCCTTTTAGATCCTGTGCCCGTAGTTTTATCTGAGCGAGGGTGCCGGGTTTTAGTTTATGTTTCAAAAGATCAAGATTGAATGAAAGTGCTGCCTTCTTGTGCCCCCTCGGGTCAAGGAGTTCAGGGATGGGGAACACTTCCCATTTGCCTTGGTTTTTCTTGATAAGGTATTCGACACGGGCAAGGCCCAGATCGTCCTCTGCAAGGGCCGAGAAGCTGAGAAGATCATTTGGAGCTACCAATAGCTTCCGTTCTTGGGGCTCGATCCATTTTACAGATGGGGCTAGGTCCGGTATGACAGTAATCTCAAAAATAGAGGAGGGACGACCCTCCCAGCCCAATTGGTTTCCAATCAGATTTTTTATCCGATATGTACCGGGGTGAGTCATGCGAATGGAAGTGCGTAGGATATTATTCTCATTATCGGGCTTTATCTGTCGCACTTCTTCCGCTTTCTCCAACCACTGGAATTCAATTCTTCCGGACCGAATCGGCTGGTTTGCCGAAAGCGATAGATTGATAATTGTACCTTCCCATGCTTTCAGGTCCCCTTGGTTTTCGATTGTCTTAACGGGTTTGAGTTCAGTGTAGTCCGGATAAATGAAGTCCTTCTGAAAACTTTCAATAAAAGGACGGGCAGCTACTCCCATGTTTCTCCATTCAGTCTGAGGTGCATCATCCACAAGGATTCGATATGCAAATGCTTGATCATCCACATTGTAATCAACAAAATACTTTTCATTGCTGCGTTTAGATAGATCAACCTTTCGTATCTTTTGAGCTGTCTTTGTTTCCAGGTTTACTTTTTTGAAAGTTATACCTTCCCTTTTTGGTGTTATCCGGGCGACAACTCGTAGCGGTTCATTGCTTGGTGTATGAGTAACATTTTCATCAGGGCTCAGGATTACCACATCATAAAGTGTAACTGGTGGTAGATTTGCACCTGGCAGGATCGCTCTTTGCATAAGCAGCTTCAGGTCGCTACCAAATTCCGGGATTTGCAAGAGGGCAAGAGTACAAACAACGAGAGCAACAGTTCCGCGTAACCAATACTTCAGAGTTCCAAGAGGAAGAATACTTTTAATATCGATCTTACTTGCTTTGGTGGATGCCTGCTTTTGAACGAGATTTCTAAAAATATCCGAGTCGGAAGAATCATGGCTTGAGATCCCAAGTTCAACAGCGGAGAGTAGATCCTCTTTTAGTTCAGGCGATGCTTGTTCAAGCAGTCGGGCTAATTTTTGAGCACTGGGAAGTTGTAAGAGTGAGTTTATGCAGGTTTTCCAAACTGTGACCAAAACGATGCAATAACCAATAATGGAAAGCCCGCTCCTAAAATCCCCGGATATTCTTCCTTGTGTCAAGTAGTCGAGAAGAGCGATCAAGACAAAGACGCCAAGAAAACTAAGAGTTCCCGAACAAAGACCACGCAAGAGGATCAGATTTCTTCGGCGTGATCTGAAATCATTCAGTTTGCGGGTAATAATCGGATCTAATTTAGGATTCATTTTTTAGTTCTCCAATGATTTATAACATGCCAGCTCGCTTTCGCAGAAACATTTCCAGGGCTAAGAGGGAAACAACAAAAATAAGCCAGCCAAAGCTTTGCCAAAGGATAATTTCGGTGATAATTATTCGACCGGAGCTGATCGGGCGAAGCACCTCTTTCAAATGACGGAAATTCTCTTCGTTAAAATATACGCCACCTGAGAGATCAGCCATTTCGGTAAGCAGAGATTCATTGCAAGTAAGGAAGTTTCTTTCCTCGTTGGTGACTGATTTGACCTTCAACGGTAGCTTTTGTTCAGCAAATTCCATTTCATCCAATATGTCGGGGGCCCTCACGGACATTTGATAATCCCCGGGCTCAAGACCAAAAACTTCGCCGGCAAATAGACCATTGGTTGATTCCATTCCTTGTAAGGGAACGGTCGCAACAACTTCCTGATCTTGCCAAATTAATGCGTCGGCGTCGGCGTATTCTGGGGGTGGGTTGTTGCCTTGCCCATCGCGTAAGCGAACGCGCAGGGGAATCATTTTTCCGGGATCATGAATGCTTCCACCAGCATCCATAGATAATTGCTCTTGGTTTAAGGCAAAGGGTTTTTCCATAACGATGGACAGGAGTTGGTTCCAAAAACGTTGGTGATATAAATCGGCTACTTCATAACGCCAACGCCACGATTCATCAAAGCCGAGATAAAAGGATTTACCTGCACCTATCAATCTTCCGGCAAGCACCGGCACAAGGGTGTTTGCTGATTGGTTGTTGTCGTTGGTTGCAACTTCGAGAAAAACTTCTGTTCCAGGTAATGCTTCTGTAGGTGATACCCACGCAGGCAGGGGGAGGTGTTTCCAAACATCCTCATTCCGTTCCTTGATCGGATCGAGGGTGAGAGCACTGAGCTGGTTACCTTCTTTGGGGCGTACAAAAGCGCGAGGGCTAACCAAACTAGAACCTTCTGTTTTCCATATCACGGGCAATAGGTTGGCAATTGGGGTTGATTCTTTGCCGGTAAAGGTCCGTAGTTTTTGTCTTGGACCATCGATAAATAAAATTCCTCCTGCCCGCTGGGTGACAAAATCTACGATCCAATTCTGCTCCTCTTTGGAAAATTCATCGGGTTCAATTTCACCAAAAATGAGTAAATCAAATTCAAGAAGGGCTTTTTTAGAGATGGGGAATTCATTGCTTTCATCACCTCGTGGTAATTTTCTTCCACCTGATTCTGGTTTTCCCCACACACATGAGACCTCCCAGCGCTCATCCCTGTCAAAAAGATTATTGAGATATCGGGTTTCCCATCGGGGCCTGCTATCAATAAGTAGCAATTGATTCTTTCGGCGGCTCGCATCT
This sequence comes from Opitutales bacterium, assembly GCA_049598825.1. GTDB lineage: Bacteria > Verrucomicrobiota > Verrucomicrobiia > Opitutales > Seribacteraceae > Seribacter. The sequence goes on from JBMYOA010000031.1 coordinate 5,044, forward strand.
ATTGAAAAAGTCACTTCATTGTTTTTTGTCTCGGCTTCCTCCTCGATGGGATCAACTGACAACTTGAAAGTAAGGGGAATGGTCCTAAATGCTTTTTTTTCAGATTCAGGAATTTGAGACAATATTCTTTCCACTATTTCCTTAACCGGGAAATCGAAGTCAACTTGGCTGATTCCTCTTTCCATTCCAACTAAAGATTTTTCCCATACCTGCTTATTGGTGGTGTCAGTAATTTTAATTTTATATGGAGTTCCGGGATAAAGATTATCTTTAAGTGTCAGGGTGCCACGAATTCGATCCTCCTGGTAAACGGAATCCGGTGTCGTTGTCTTTATCAGGGCAAGATCAGGTGGTTTCTGGTTGCTTCCTAAGCCGATCGTGTAGATGGGAAGATTTTGGATGGAAAGAAGTTTTGCGGCTTCAAGTGGAGAACCTCCTTGATTATGACCTCCGTCCGTAATCAAAACGGCTGCTCCCCGAGTTTGCGTTCCTTCTTCCTCTTGCTGATCAACCCGTAAAGAGGTAAGCAGACCATTCGTCAGGTTTGTTTGAGGAGCCTCGGGCTTAACTTTAATAGCAAATGCATTTGGTTCAGAGAAATTATTCCAAAGCATTTCCGTTGCATTGGCTGAAAGGTTTCGAATTTCAAGAAGATGAGTATCCTCGAATTCTTTTAGAATACCATTTTGAGGATGGGATAAGAGACGGGTTGCCCGCTCGATCCTGGAAAACTTTTCAAAATCGCTGATTGCCTGATTTAAAGCTACCAAGTTTTGGTCCATGAGAGATCGGGCGTAGTTATTGAATGCAACTTCCAGGCTGGCAGAAATCTTCATCGCTTCCAGAGAAAGGTCTTCAAAATCAGGGGATGCGTTTTGGAGGTCTGGTCGTAAAATACTGGAAAATTTATTTCGTATTTCGTTTGGTAAACCTGGCTCAAAAGGAACATGCTGAGATCGATCCGGGGCAGAAAAGAATTGGCCTGCAATTGGTTTTTCATCTTCGCCTGAAGGTCTCGACCAGCCAACCGCACAAAAATCATCTCCTGTACCTTCTTTGTGAAGAATCTCAATTGGGTAGACCGTGCTTTTCTGGAGATAGATTTTTTCGCTTTTGACCGCTGTGTTCCATGAATTACCGGTCGCTGACTTTACTTCTGCCAGTATGCGTTGGTTTTTGGCTTCGGGTTGCGTGATTTGTAATACGGAAGAATCATCTGATTTGAGCCAGAATATATATTCTCCGTCTTCCGGAGGAGTAAGATAGGCACTAATTTTCCTGATATAGCGGTCACCCAAATTGATCGGAGTCTCAAATTTGGAGAGGTAATTTTTCTGATCCGGCTTATCCGAATTCATTTTCTTAAGAATTGCGGGCTCACGCCAGTTTATCCCCTCTAGATTAAACCAAATTTCTTCAAGAAGAACATTTTCCTTGGTGAATTTTGAAAAGGTAGATTGAATATCTGTCAGTATTTCCAGTGTGGAAGATAATTCTTTCCTAACAATTCTGTTATTTTCATTCTTGGGTTCTTCATCTCCTAATTTTCGTAGTAGATCTGCGACCTTTTTCATTTGGTGGCTAGCCGTGATTATTCGGTAATCCACCAAGTTTGATTCTTCAGGAAGAAATCCATGTTCGCGTGCAAGAAGAATTTTTTTTCCGGGGCTGTAGTGTTTATCTTTAAGATTCATACTGTCTGATGAATCAAGAAACACAGTTATTTTTCCGCGGTTACCTTCCTCCCTTTGAAGTTGAAGGACTGGTCCGGCGAAGGTCAGAACCAGGGCAATCAGAGCGAGGCATCGCAAGGTGGGAAGTAACCACCTGAGTGGACCGCTTGTCCCTTTTTTGGTTTCCGAACGATACATCCAAAATGCAAGCAGTGCCAAGGTCAGGGCAACGAGTAGAGTTTGCCACAAGGACCATTCTCCGGCCCATAAAATACTTATGCTCTCAGGAGTCGGATTCAACGTGCAATTCTCCCAAATTTTCGAAGAAGTACAATTTCTGCGAAGATTAGACCGATCACTACCAGCAGCAAAATTTGCCAGGTTTCGCGTCCAAACTTTCTTTCTGCATCCATTTTCAGATATGATTTCCAGCCTTCTCCGTCCGTCCCGTCTATGTGGGTGATCTGATCACTCAAACTTTCCGCAGTGGAAATAATTTGCTCCTCCTGAGCTTTTTCCAAATCGGATTCAGATAAAGAGGGGATAACCACAAACTTAGCGACAATGTTATTTTCATTTTTCATTTCATAAATCCCGGGAAGTCGGGTATCCATGAACTCAAGGACATATCGGTCTTTTCTTTCAAAAGGTGTAAGCTTACGAACCGTACCATCGGGAAGTTTTAGCATAAAAGTTGAATCCTGATCGGCTTCCGTAACATAATGGGTGATGGTCCGCCCTGCATCTATGGTGCGGGGAGGCAGTACCTTCTCAGAAAGATAAGAGGCAAGCTGTTGCACAAAAGGAAGGTAGCTTGGCTTCGCAGGAAGGTTCGTCCAGTCAGTATCGATCGATGTTCCCCAAAGCATCACCACTCCTTTACCAAATTTTTTCTCCGTCAGAATTGGTTGACTGTTGGTGAGCCTGGCCAGAATGGTGACGGACGGATCTTTGCGGGTGGTGGATTCGTCCAGCAGGATCCATCTTTTGATTTGAGCTTCCGCTAAGCTTCCGTTGCGTGGATCATTAAACATTGAAAGGGCAGGGTGGTCGAAGTACGAACTCGAAATTCTTGTGAAGGAAAGTTCATTGAGGGGATTACCCTTGGTGCCGCTGATGGGCATGGGGAGAAAACTGCTACCTTTCGGTCCCCAAACTTCATTATACCAATCGAGGTCCATTCGATTGCCTGAGCAGATTAATACCCCGCCACCATTCTCCGCAAAAATTTCTATTTCCTTGGCTTTCTTTGTGGTTAACTTCTTAAGATTGGCAAGCACCACAAAACTGTATTCATCGAGGAATTTTTTCGTATCGATTTGATCAATTGAAACAATGTCTGCTTGAATAAGATCTTTCATCTGTCCCAATTTAGGTACAGTGTTTTTGGGCACGCTCTCCTCAAAAGGTGTTAGGGCGAGTTTAATAAAATCGGTCTCTCCACGAAGCCATTCTTGCGAGGGATCTCCATCCACGACCAGAACATTAATTTGTTCGATTACATTGATGGCTGCACTTCTTCGGTTATCTTCGGGCAAGTCATCGGCGACCTGAATTTCTGCATGTAATACCTTGGGTCCAGCGGTTTTGAAACGATGAGTAAAACCGACCTGGGCGGATGCATTTGGTCCGACAGAAAGAACGGCTTCATCGATTGCAGTCTCATTTAGATCCGCAAAAAGACGGACTTGGAGGTTTCCCTCAAAGGATTCCTCGCTGAAGTTTCGCACGGTTACTCTAATCCCAACTGGATGATCCACCCCAACCGTGTGTGATGAAAGTACAAGGCTTTCGACGGTCAGGTTTTTCTTGGCTTCCTTACCCAGATCTATCCAGGTGAATGCAGGATTAGTTGGCAGAGCCAACAATCTTTCGCGAAGGGATTGCGTCGCGGTGACATCCCAATTTTGCCAATCCTGTTTTCTGAAGTCAGAGAGCAGGATGATCTCACGCTTAAGATTTTTTCCCTCTGCAGAGATGGAGACCGATTGATCCAATCCGGCGAGTAGGGAAATCCGATCACTTTCGGCATCGAGGTTTTCCGTTCTCGAACCAAGTGCATGAGAATCGGAAGTGGGCTTTTCAAAAATAGGCATCGGGGTTCCACCCAATTGAATAATACTTGTTTCGGACTGCTGATGCATATTCCCGAGGAACCCAGCGATGAAAGACTGGGCTTTGGAAAAACTGTCGACTGCATTCATCGAAAGACTGTCATCCAATAAAATGACGGTACTTGCAGGAACATCTCCTGAAGCGGCAGTGAGCTTTTTTTCTTTTCCCCATTGGGGAAGCAGGCCGAGTGCACCAAGGGCTGTTCCTAGAAGGCAGGCGATACAAAGCAGTCCCCAGAGCAGTCTTGTTTTGCGGGTAAACGCAACCATGATTAAAAAAATCAAGGCAGCGAGAGGTAAGAGCAAAAAGAAAAGAAAAGAGTTCCAGTCCATCACGACCAGTCGGGCGAGTGCCAGGGCAAGAAGGGCTGGGATTAAGCATCGGATAATCAGAATGATCCATTGTTCCAATTGGATTTGTTTTCGGTTCTTACGAAGAACGGACTCCAGTAAATGAGTGGCCCCCCACTTAATGACCTTAAAACGACTCCGATTGAATAAATGAATGACCAGAGGGACCAGTGCGGTCAGAACCCCGAGTGCTAAAGCTCCATTTAAAAAATTCACAGATGCACGGGAACTCCGGCTTTACTACGGGCTGCCAGAAAAGAAGCTAAACCCACCGAGTAAGGTTCATCTGTGGTCATAGGGAAAAGTTGTACCCGGTGCCTGTGACAGCCCTTGACCAGCTCTTCTCGGTATTCACGAAGGTTTTCAAGATAAGCATCCCTCAGATGTGCTGGATCGACCGTATGTTTAAGGCCCAAGTTTTCGAGACAATCAAAACGCGTCCAGGAACGGAAAGGGAATTCCAGTTCATCACGGTCCCAAATTTGAAAAATGACCACATCATGTTTGGCGTGATTGAAGTGGGCCAATCCTTTCAGGATCGAGGGAACATCTCCGAAGCAGTCCGATATGATCACCACCAGTCCTCTCTTTTTAAGCCTGGGGGCGATTTCATGAAAAACTTTCCCCAAATCAGTCTCTTCTCCTGTGGAAGTACTGCCGAGTAGATCAATGATTTGTCGCGTGTGCGAGGCCCCACCTCGAGGAGGAACCTGCGAGCGAATTTGAGAATCAAAAGTGGTCAGGCCCACGCTATCGGTTTGGCGAAGGGAAAGATAGGCGAGGCATGCAGCCAGTCTTGATGCGTACTCCAGTTTACTAAGACTTCCAGTTTCTTTATTTTCTCCGTAGGCCATCGAGCCGCTTGCATCAAGAAGCAGGTGGCATCGAAGGTTGGTTTCTTCTTCATATTCCCGAACATAAAACCGGTCTGATTTTGCAAACACTTTCCAGTCGATTCTGCGAATCTCATCTCCCTGCGTGTAGGGACGGTGCTGTTTGAATTCTACACTGAAACCTTTGTGGGGAGACCGGTGTAGTCCAGAGCAGAACCCTTCCACCACGCGCTTGGCAAGAACCTGATGATTTGCCAGTCGGGACAAATCCTTGGGATCAAGGTAATCAGTAACAGCAGCCATCCGAAATTCGGAATTTATTCTTTAAAGGATGGCTTCCTTTTTTTCCGGTACCGCTTCCATGCATCGGTCGATAATTGATTCCACCGTAATCCCTTCCGCTTCGGCATTGAAAGTGGGAACAATCCGGTGCCGTAATACCGGGTGAGCCAGAGCCTTTACATCCTCGACCTTCGCGGCAAATCGACCATTCAACAGTGCCCGTACCTTGGCTCCGAGAATTAATTGCTGGCATGCCCTTGGACCGGGACCCCAGTCAATTAAATCTTTGACCCAGCTTGCAGCATTTTCTTCTTTGGGGCGGGCCATACGTACAAGGTCGAGCACATAGTCATAGACATGATCAGGCACAGGAACTTTCCGTACGGTTTCCTGACACTTCTGTAAAGTTGGTCCGTCGATTACTGGCTCGAGTTTTGATTCAAAAGTGGAAGTTGTCTGCTCGATGATTTGCCTCTCTTCTTCCCTGCTTGGGTAATCAACAATCACTTGAAAAAGAAAACGATCCCTCTGAGCCTCGGGTAAGGGATAAGTGCCCTCCTGTTCAATCGGATTTTGGGTAGCCAGAACGAAGAATGGTTCATCCAGGGAGTAGGTGGTACCACCGATAGTCACGGAATGTTCCTGCATTGCTTCCAGTAGGGAAGCCTGGGTTTTGGGAGGGGTTCGGTTGATCTCGTCTGCGAGAATGATTTGACTAAAAATCGGTCCCTTTTCAAAAACAAGTTCCCGGCTGCCGGTTTTTTTATCTTCCTGAATAATGTCGGTTCCGGTTATGTCTGCTGGCATCAGGTCCGGGGTAAACTGGATTCGACGGAAACTGAGATCTATCGCCTGAGCCAGGGATCTGATCATGAGGGTCTTGGCAAGTCCGGGCACGCCCTCAAGGAGGCAGTGTCCCTTGGCTAGCATCGCAATCAGGAGTTGTTCAAGCACCTTTTCCTGCCCGACAATGACCTGATGGACTTGCTCCTTTATTTTTTCGTAAGAGGCGACCAGTTCTTTGGCCAGGGCTTCGTCATCGGGACTAGTTTTGGAAGAGCTCATTTTTGTGTTTCTGAATGATTTAGTTGGTGCAAAAAATATTTTATTTTTTTTGCATAATATTTTATGGGCAACTCATTGAGAATGGAGCAAAAGTAATAAAGCAAGAAAAATTCCTACAATTCCTAAACTATATTCTTGAAGCTGAAGGAGCCTAAAATTGATTCAGTATCAGGTTATGGATCTCGGTTGATTCCAAAACTTCAGAATCAGGTGTGCCATTTCCAAAAATAACCGGCCAGTCTGCCTGATCCCTGGGGATAATTCCATGACTACCCTTCACTAAATTTGCATCAAGCGGTATTAAATCCATGTGGATCCGGAAGCCCATTTTTTTGGCGATAAGTTTGCGGACTGCTTTGATGTTTGGGAATGGAATCTTGGGATCCACAAACAATTCAGCCGGATCATATCCATGCTTCCTGTGTATATCAATACAGCGGGCAAATTCCGGGGCTTTTTCATCCTCATCCCAAAAATAATATGAGAACCAGGCATCCTCTTCAGACAAGGCAACAAGATCTCCCGCTCTCGGGTGATCCAGACCGGCTTGCTTTCGTGCGTCTCCTTCCAAAACTGTAGCCACCCCATCGAGTGATTCGATGGCTGCCTTGACCTTGGCTGAAAAGTCCGGACTTTTATCCTGTATATAAATATGAGCTACCTGATGATCTGTCAGGGCAAAGGCACGACTACCTCCCGAATCGAGTGTATCCAGTCCGAACTCATCCTTTATATTCAACCATCCTTGGTTGCGGAATATACGGTTTGGGTAAATGACACGGTTCACTTCGGTGATGCCATATTCGGAGAGTACCATACAATGCACGCCACGGTCAGACAGAAATTCGATCAGGGATCCCGCAAGCTCATCAATTTCTTTCACGGCACGCTCACATCGGGGATCATTTGGGCCGTATCTTTGCAGGTCATAGTCCAAATGAGGGAGGTAGATTAAATTAAGATCCGGTTGATGACGCTCCTCGACCCAGCGGGCAGCATCGGCAATCCACTGGGATGAATCGATTCCGGCCCGCGGGCCCCAAAAAGCGGGAAAAGGAAATTCTCCCAAATCTTTTTTGATTTCATCACGAATGGAAAGCGGTTGACTGTGAATATCAAAGTTTTTTAACCCATCCGATCGGTATAGAGGACGGGGTGTAATGGAGTAATCAACACTAGAGTACATGTTGTACCACCAGAAAAGATTGGCACAGGTGAAGCCTGAACGGTTTTCGCGAAGAGTTTCCCAGATTTTTTTACCCTCGACCAGCCGGTTTGACTGTTTCCAGAAATGATGTTCGTTGAGTATGCGGTCATACCAGCCATTCCCCACAATGCCATGTTCGGCGGGAGTCTTGCCGGTTAAATAGGTGGATTGTGCGGAGCAGGTAACCGCGGGCACTACCGGTTTTATAATCGACTCTTTTTTACCGGATTGCCGAGCGAATTTACTTAGGTGGGGAGTCGACTCACCAAGAAGTCTACTGCAAAGTCCGACGACATTAAGGATCGCGACACGCGGACCTGATGAGTGGTCCTTTTGAATCATTATTTACTTAGCGGGAATCGCTAGATGTCTTTCCCGGAGCTCGTCGAGTGCAGATTTAATATGCATCTTGTCCATGGCATGCACTTCAACACCTTCCCCGATTCCTTGGATTAAAGTAATGGTGAGCTCACCGCCAAGGTGCTCACGGAACTCATCGAGCCCTTTGAGAATGACAGATATATCATCTTTATCGACCTGATGCAGGATGGCATCATAGGTTGAAAATCCGAGACGTTCAATCAGGTCGATGGCCCGGTAAGCTGTGGCTTCCTTGACCAACCCAATACGGGCAGAGTATAATAGATCAACCGCCAGACCTATGGCCACGGCATCGCCATGTCCGATCCGAAAGTCTGAAAGCTGTTCAAGTTTATGAGCCACCCAATGCCCAAAGTCCAAGGGGCGGGCAGAACCTTTTTCAAAAGGATCACCAGAAGTTGCAATGTGGTCAAGATGGAGGGCGGCACTTTTACGGATCACCTGTTCCATGGCGTCCATTTCAAAAGTAGCCAGTTCATCTGCCCGCTCTTCGATTTGTTCGAAAAAGGAACGATCCCGGATCAGGGCAACCTTGACCGCCTCAATAAAACCAGCCCGTTTTTGATTACTGGGTAAACCCCGTAGGAATGAGAAATCATTTACCACCGCATCAGGCACCGCAAAGGTACCCACCCAGTTTTTCTTTCCAAAATAATTAACCCCGTTCTTAACGCCGACGCCTCCATCTCCCTGGCTCAGGCTGGTGGTCGGGTATCGTATCAGTCGAAGACCACGATGGGCCGTGGCCGTGGCAAAGCCCACCATGTCCAAGGCGGCACCCCCGCCAATGACAATGACATAGGAATGTCTGCACATGGCATGCTCATTGAGATCACTCCAAATTTGTTCGATGTATTGAAAATTGTTTTTGGCAGGCTCTCCTCCTGAAGAAAATTTGGGCGAACAAACCAAGTCCAACCGGTCTTCCCGCGAACGGAAATAACTTTCAATCTGCCGGGGAAGGTTGGGCATGCTGTCGAGCAAGCCTTCGTCTAAATAAACGATGGCTTTGGTGGGTTGCCCCTTGCGTTTAGGCTGAAGAATATCAGCCAAAGTCTCATTGGTTGGAGAAAATGAGTCGCGGGTGAAATACACACTGTGAGTAAAATCCAGCCGGATATTACGGTTTATCGTGGCGAAACGAGAGGGCATAATTACTTATCGTATGTTTGGGTCTAGGTTGCCGCAAACTTCTTTTGTAAAATATGGGCAGAAAATTGGGCTAGGTAACAGGGTGCAATCAGGGCCGGGACGAAGAAACAGACTGCCAGGGCATCCGCAGAACAGATCCCAGCAAGGAGAATGGATACACCCTGTCCGATGGCTCCCTTGTGCTCGGTATTTTTCATTGTCAGGATGGCTTTAATCACCAACCAACCCAGAAAAAGACCGCTGATGTTAAGCAAAAAGACCCGGATGGGATCGAGGTGGTTCCACATCACAACCAAACCCAATGTAAGCAGGCAGGGAGAAAAAAGCAGAAGAACCGCGAGGGGGCTGAAACCGTCTGTTTCGCTTCGCCTCGATTCATTCCGGGCAAACAGGCTGATGCCCACCACATAACCGCCGAGGCACAACGAACAGACCATCACCGTATCCATGATCTCGGCCCCTCCGGCTGAGCCTGCGACCAGCCATAAAAAGGTTCGGCAACTTCCCATGATCCACACCGAACCAACCCATTTTTTGTGGCACCAATCGTAAAGGCAGACCGCTCCTATCAGGGAACCCGTCCAAAGAGGCGAGGCCGCTGCCAAGCCAACAAGTATCGCACCGCCAACGACAATAAAGAGTGTGCCCATTGCCCAGACTGTGGAAGCCTTGATTTGGCCCGAGGGTATCGGACGGTCCGGGTTAAATTGCTGATCGAATTTCTGATCAAACGCATCGTTTAAAACGCAGCCTCCGGAATACACCAAGCTGGCACCGAGAAGCAGCCACCCGAGCACTCCCCAGTCAAAAAGAGTGGGGTCATGCCAAGCCGGAGTTTGCCCAACGATTTTTTCTGCTGATTGATTGATTGCCCACGCGGCCAGACAGTTCGTCCAAACCGTGGGTAGATTGGATGCCCGGGAAAGAGTGAGGGCGAGACGTAAAATCGACGGCATCGGAAAAGGGGAGGGCTAGTTTTTTTCGAGACTAAACCCGATCTTGTCCATTTGTTCCAGGGTCCACTGATATTCTTTGCCCACCTGTTCCACCACGGTGCCGGCTTGCAGTTTTTCAGGGAGGACTTCCCAGGTGTAGGTTTCCATTTCCAAATGCCTGCAGGCATTTTGGTTTTTACTCAGCCAGAAGAGGGTATCAATCACATGAAGGCGGGTGTCACCCATGTCGCCTCCCGGTGAAGCGTGCAGGGGCACATGAAAATGAATTCTCCATTCATCCGCCTCGGGAAGATTTCCTGCCATTTGCATTTCGAGGGCAGTATCAAGATCCTTGATACGCTGAATGCATTGCCCGTCCTTACCCAGAGTCACCTGGTGAAGATAAACCGGTTCAATAAAATCCTTCAACCTTAGTAAATTGTTTTCAGTTG
>JBMYOA010000032.1:0-15252 GCA_049598825.1 Opitutales bacterium
CCGTTTTCCCACCACCTACTTTTAATTCCAGATAGTCTTCCATTATCGAAAGAAGCCTCAAGTGCGGGCTTACCATTATCATAATACCTCACTTGCATTCCGTGTGGTTGACCTTCCAAGTAAGAGGAGTCCATCTTAATTTTCCCTGATTCAAATCGATCAATAATCCGCCCGGTAAAAGGAGTTTCTATACCTTCGCGATAAACCAAGCCATCTGTACCTGTGCTTGATTCATTGCTACTGATTGCGGGATAACTAACAAGCGGTTTATCATAATCAGCAAGTATCTCCTCCGTTTTTCTATCTTTGGAAATAAATCGGGCAGAATTACTTTCAATCTGTTTATTAGCCTCCTTATCAGGTTTATCTGGATATTCGGTGCCAGACTCCTGATTTGGCCCACAGGAAATAACGAGGAAAAATAGAAGTGTAGCTGTAGCCTGATGAAGAAAGTTTTGAGACATCAACTCAACGCTCCTGTAAATTTTCAATAGGTAAGGCATGGGTTAAAAAACTCATTTCACGAGTTACCATTTCTCTTCCGAAAGAATCCTTGCCGCCACAACATCCATAGCGGAATCATTATTTTCATAAAAGATGTCCTCAAGATCCTGATGGGGGTCTTCTGGCATCTTCATAAGTTTATCTACAAATTTACCGATGTACTCCTTACTTATACGATTAGGCTCTGGGAAACTAACAATATTATTATTATCCGAGTCGTGGTTGGGATCAATGGCGGTATCTAAGTGTGTGGAAGTTTTAATGTAATCTTTAAAGTGAATCACAATAATAAGTTCTAAATGAATAGGTTTTGATTGTGATTCTCTCCTACCTCCTGTGGGATTGAATCCTATTTGACTGGCCACATCCTTGCGACACTATCCATAATCGGATGATCTTGCCTAAACTTTAGAAAAAATATTTTTTTCTTTCCTATATCTTTCCAGACTCAGATGATAAGAAATGGAAAATGAAATTTATAAGGCCTACAATAACAAAGATTTTCTTAATGGCAAAGCCGCTCGACCGATTCGTGTTCTTTGCGAACTGATCGAGCCAGAAGAAAGGCTTAAGGAAAATAACATTGAGAATACAATTGTATTTTTTGGTTCAGCAAGGCCTAAACCACAGGAGGTGGCGGACAGGGAGCTAAGTGAGTTTGAAAGTAAGTTAATCCCAGGGGAAGCAGTTGCCGTTAATGAAAGTGATCAACATTGGAGGCTTAAAAGAATCCAAAAGCTTTCCAAATATTATGGCGAAGCAGTTAAACTTGCCAACAAGGTCAGCACATGGTCAAGAGAGTCGAATGCGGGTACTCGCAATTGCTTTGTATGTTCTGGGGGAGGTCCGGGTATTATGGAAGCAGCTAACCGTGGGGCCAAGGAGGCGGGTTCAAAGTCTATTGCCTTGGGTATAAGTCTCCCTTTTGAACAGGGTGTTAATCAGTATGCTGACCCAGAACTTTCTTTTGAGTTTCATTATTTTTTCATCCGCAAGTTCTATTTTTTATATCACGCCAAGGCCGTTTTTGTTTTTCCCGGAGGATTCGGAACCATGGATGAACTTTTTGAAACTTTGACACTCATCCAGACCAATAAATTGAAGAAAAAAGTTCCAATCTATTTATACGGAAAGGAATTCTGGGAGGGCTTGATTAATTTTGAAAAATTTGTCGAATGGGGAGTGATCTCGCCGGATGATATAAATTTATTCAAGCTGGTAGACAGTGTGGATGAGGCCCACTCACTAATGATTAAGGATCTTGGCGAAGCCTAACCCAGTCTCTTTGTTAAGCTAGATCGTCAATAAATGACTGCATGTCTTCTGGTAATTCTGAGGAGAACTCCATTTGATTGCCAGATGCTGGATGGCGAAACCGTAAATGCCTTGCGTGAAGCATCACGCGTGGTGCTTGATTAAATTGATATTTATTTGGATTAAAGCCGTAGGTAGAATCACCAACTAAGGGATGGCCGGCATGTGAGAGATGAACTCGAATTTGATGAGTACGCCCCGTCTTTAAATTGCACTCAATCATTGATATTCCAGCAGGGAAATATTTGAGGGTTTTCCATTCCGTGAGTGCTTTTTTACCTGATGATTGGACTGCCATCTTCACCCGATTTTTTGGGTGCCTTGCGATTGCCTCAGTGAATGAGCCCGCATTGTGCTTCATTTTCCCTACAACTAAGGCCGTATAAATCTTAATGACTTCACGGTTTGAGAATTGTTCAACAAGTCCATGGTAAGAAGATTCTTTCTTCGCGACCACCATGACACCACTGGTTTCTTTGTCCAGTCGATGAACAATCCCAGGACGGTCGGGTGCTCCGACAGGGCATAATTCATCTGGGCAATGATGTAAGAGAGCATGAACCAAGGTTTGTTCATTTGTGCCATCGCCCGGGTGCACTACCATTCCTGGCGGCTTATTGAGTACAATGAGGTCTCTGTCTTCATAAAAAACATCAAGTTTCCTCTCGTATGGCGTTAGAACCCTTACCGGAGGACGACTTAAATCAACAATTAACAATTCTCCTGGAATAAGCTTCGACTTGGGTTCGAGCTTACAACCATTTTTCAGGAAGGTTTTCCCAGTTTCTATGGAACGCTTAATTAAAGACCTGCTAGTTTCCGGGAAAGCTTCGGCCAATACTTTGTCAGCACGACCACCGGTGCCACTAGGTACTATGAATTCAATTGCTTGAGTCATTCCCCTTGAATTCATCCCAAGTTCGATCTATTTCCTCAATGAATCGTTCCTTTTCTAAATTTGATAAATCGGAGACGATGAAGCCATTCTTGGCGATTTGAACAAGATCTGAAATTGATAAACCTAGTTTATTAACACAAGCATGGTATTCATCCTCAAGTGTATTATTGAAAGAAAATGGATCATCCGTGCTAATCGTGCATTGAATTCCTTTGTTTAAAAATGATTGAAGTGGGTGATCTTGCCATGAGTCAACAACTTGCAACTTGTAATTGCTGATTGGGCACATATCGAGACAGATACCTTCGTCAACTATTTGCTTTAATAGCATTTCTGATTCACGAGCAGCCACTCCGTGCTGTATGCGTTTAGCCCCAAGTTGAGAGATGGCATGTTGAATGTTGGAAGCTGGGCCAAACTCGCCTGCATGAGCCTTTAGAACCAAACCTTTCGCCGAAGCTCTTTCCCAGATAGGTAGTGTCCAGTCCTCCACAGGAAGATCTTCAGGTCCGTGGAGGTCAATACCTGATAAATCGCCCCACCGATTAACAGCCTCCTCGATGATTGGACCGAGGTAACTGGAGTAAGCGTTTCGACTCATACCAAGAAAAACCCGAACTTCCAATCCTGAGGGCACTGCCGACTTTATAGCATCCAAAATCTCAGTTCCAGGTATCTTTAAGAATTCGATCATACCCGCATGAAAACTGGTTTCCATATAGCGAATATTCTGCGACTGTGCCTCCTTGAAAATACTTGATGCTACACGATAATAATCTTCTGCCGTTTTAAATATTTCAAGTGCATGCTCAATAAGAATAGATTCAAATTGAGCAAAGTTTTTGTATCTGAAATCAGCTTTCCTGAAATAGGGAACCCCAGAATATTTAACAGGATTTAATTCTTCAAGAAAAGACCATGGCAAGGCACCTTCGATGTGGAGGTGTGTCTCGGTCTTTGGTATTTTATGTATGAATTGACTGAGATCCAAAATTCACTGCACCATAGAGGGTGGTTAATTTGATAAAAGGTAGTCAGGATTAAGCTTATGCAGGTCCGGGGGAACAAAAAGTCCGTCCTTCCTTATCAGCTCTTCATCAAACCAAATCTCACCGCCCCCCCACTCCTCGCGCTGAATATTTACCATATCCCAATGCACCTGAGATTCATTACCATTATTTGCCTCTTCGTAAGCCTGACCGGGTGTAAAATGGAATGAACCGCAAATTTTTTCGTCAAACAGGATATCGAGCATGGGTTCACGAATCATTGGGTTAAAGGCAATTGCAAATTCCCCAATGAATCGAGCACCTGCATCAGAATCTAAAATTTCGTTCAATTTATCCTCATTAGATGAGGATGTTGCCTCAATGATTTTACCGTTCTTAAATTTCAGGCAAATATCAGAAAAAGAAGTTCCTTGGTAAATGGTATCGGCATTAAAGGTTATGGTACCTTCGACGCTATCTTTTACCGGGCATGAAAACACTTCGCCATCTGGTATATTGTGAGTTCCGCCGCAAGCAACCGCATTAATTCCTTTTAGTGAGAAAGAGAGGTCTGTACCTGGTCCTGAAAGTTTTACATCATTGGCATCCCTCATTCTGCTCTCAAGAGAAGACATGCCCTCCACCATTCTTCCATAGTTCATGCAACAGGCATCAAAGTAAAATTTCTCAAAAGCTTCCGTGCTCATCTTGGCTTGCTGAGCCATGGAAGGTGATGGCCAACGAAGAATGCACCACTTGGTCTTTTTTACTCGCCAGTCAAGCACGGGCTTCATTGCCTTCATGGCCCGCTTCATATCCTCTGGCGGGAGGTCTGAATTCTCAAAAACATTATTAGAGCCACGGATGGCAATATAGGCATCCATTTTTTGCATTCTTTCCATTTCCCAGTGTGATGAAACCTCAAACTGCTCAGTTTTTCCATCGAGTATACACTCGCGATCCAAGAGGGCAGATTGTACCTGCACGAAGGGGATTGCATTTCGTTCTCTAACGGCCCGAATCAAAGCAAGTGTCATTCTCTCCGGGATATCAAAAGAATGAAGCAGAACCTTTTCCCCAGGTTGTAAGTTTGTTGAATGTGTAACAAGGTTACGAGCGAGAGCTGTATATCGTGGGTCCATAGAAAATAAGTTAAAATTTTAACCGCGCCTGATTTTAGAACCAGAAAAGTTTATCCTTACACGATATACTTTTTTAACCCGGTTAATGATTTCATAGCTCTTGGGGTCTATCCGAGATGGAACTTCCATCCGCCTAATGTCCACAACTGCAGTAAACCCGCGTTCGGTGAATACATCGATTAGTATGGCAATTGCCAAGGGGTCGTCAAAAACGGAATCTTCCGAGTTAATGTAGGCAAGACCTGAAATCGAATGTTTTTCAACAATAGGAATGAACTTTGACTTAATTAAGCGGACAACTCGGTCAAATAATTCGGAATGAAATTTTTCGTAGGAGTCCAACCGATGGACTAATAGTTGCCTGGCGTGCAAGGATAGTTTATCTGCCAAGGGGATCGCTGATATGCGGTCATAAGTCGCTTCATCCAGTTCCAGGGAGCTTTGGTATTTTAATTCCTGGATAATTCTCTGTTGGACCTCAATGACGCTACCATGTGCATTAATAAAGTGGTAATGGAAAAGCTGTCTTAAGTTTGTGAGGGAATCATAAGTTGATTCCTTGAATGTCTTGTAACGCAAATGAGCTGCATCTTCATCCAAATCAGTTTTGCGAACCTCCCACTTATCCCCGACACCTGATGCTTCCACTTCAGCATTATGAGCAATGGATCGCTGACCTCGAAGTAATTGTCGGCGTACGCTCTCATCTTCATCGATAAAAAGCATGATAATATGAAATCTTGGCTTGGGAAATTGAGTTTCCTGAAGCGTACCTAAATATTTACTCCTTAGTTCGCTCAAACGATTGTGAAAAAGCTTGAGGCACTCCACCTGAGTCTTTGTTCGAGGATAACCATCAACGATCGCCCCACTCTCATATTCTGGACTAAGGAGGGTACCAAGAACCAAACGGGTCACTTCCCGATCACCAGCAAGGAGCCCAGCATCAATTTTCTTGCGTGCTTCTGGAGACTTTAGAAGCTCACTGACGATGATCGGTTTCTCAGTCAAATCCCTAAATTCCATGATAAAGGCGGTCTGTGTGCCTTTACCAGCACCTGGGGCACCATTAAGCCAAAAAATTTCTGCTGGAAACTTTAAGTTCTCCGCCCCCATCTCCTGCTCCAACTCATGCCAGACTGCCTGGAAGATTAATTGAGCATCTTTAACTTCCAGATCTTCGACCTTCTTGGAGGCTAACTGCCTGTGAGGGATAGAAGTGCCATCATCACTCTGCATTGCATTTTCATAGCTTTCTTGTGTAGAAGATAACTTAGTAGACGGATTTGACATATGAGAAAGACTTAAATGATGCTTTTTGATCCGTCAATAGAACGTAAAGGTTGGGACGCTTAGATCCCTCCTCCAGACTCATACTCTTTCATGCTACTCAATGTATGATTCATTTCAAGGGATGGTGAGTTTTGTCCTTTAATTTCGCCAAGCACACGAGATGGAACCCCAGCCACAGAAACATTAGGAGGCACATCTGAAAGGACGACGCTGCTGGCTCCAACCCTTGCTCCCTTGCCGATCTCAACATTTCCAAGAATTTTTGCCCCCGCTCCGATTAAAACCCCTGAACGAATCTTAGGGTGCCTGTCTCCGCTATCTTTTCCCGTTCCGCCTAATGTGACCTCGTGTAAAATCGAAACATCATCATCAATGACGGTGGTCTCACCCGCTACAAATCCCGTGGCATGATCGAGCAGTATCCCTCGTCCAATTGTAGCAGCAGGGTGGATATCCACAGAATAAATGATTGAAATGAGACTTTGGAGGTATAAGGCAATGTCTTTACGATCCTCCTGCCAGAGGTAATTTGACGCCCGGTAGGCAGACAAGGCCTGGAATCC
Organism: Opitutales bacterium; assembly: GCA_049598825.1. GTDB lineage: Bacteria > Verrucomicrobiota > Verrucomicrobiia > Opitutales > Seribacteraceae > Seribacter. Next base: position 6,704 of record JBMYOA010000032.1, read on the forward strand.
TTTGAAATAAAGAAACGGGCTAATAAAGTCGTGGCAAGCCGGGTCCCGTTCCTTTACTGCATGCAAATCAGCCTCCACATCCTGCAGAATCTTGGGCGAATTTGTAAAACTGGAAAAAAGAAGTTCCTTTAAATCATTGGCAGGAACTGAGCCCTTAGCGAGCCGTTTGGATAGTCGCCAACTTAATGCATCAGCAAAGCAATTCCTTTCCAAAACATACTCGGTTAAAATTTTGGAAAGAATCCGCTCTTTTGCGGCAATACACTCCGCTTCCTCTCTTAATTTATTCCATATTTCACTCATACTTGTCAAAATGGTGCTGAAATCAGGCAATTATGTGGAGTAAAACTTCTTTCCGATTTCAATCTTCTGCCGTCCTTGTGAAGTTCGCCATTTATTTGTATCTCTTAATGAGTAGACACAACCACAATATTCCTGCTGGTAAAAATTTTCCCTTTTAGAAATTTCTATCATTCGCTGGGACCCTCCTGCCTTTCGCCAATTATAAGTCCAGTAAGTAATATTGCTATAACGGGCAGCCGCACGCTCCCCGCATCCATTTATTTGCTTCATGTTCTTCCATCTCGAAATACCCAAGCTGCTCGAAATAAGCTCAAAGCCATTTTCATGTGCATAAAGTGCTGTTCTTTCAAATCTCATATCAAAGCATTGCGTGCAACGGGCACCCCTTTCTGGTTCCCATTCCAAACCCTTAATCCGTTCAAACCAATTCATTGGATCATAATCGACATCAATATGATCGATTTTCATTTTCTCACAAAATCTCTTATCTTCCTCCTTGCGGATTTCATATTCTTTTTTGGGGTGAATATTCGGATTATAGAAAAATACGGTTGGTTGAATACCGGAGCGCAAAAGGGTTTCCAATACCTCGCCCTCGCAAGGTGCACAGCAGGAGTGCAAAAGCAATTTCTTCGCACCATTAGGTGCTTCAAGAATGGGTCGATCAGCTGTATTCACAATGCATTTATAAATAGATGGAGGAATCCGGCAAATTGATATACCACTTATCTTTCTTCCTTAAGTTTACGCCCCATAAGGTCCTCCAGTGCCTGTGCCGGTTGCTTGCCTCGGTACAAAATATGGAAGATTTCATTTAAGATAGGCATTTCTATATCAATATCCTGACATTTTTCCTGAAAGCATTTAGCTGCGCCATATCCTTCTACCACGGTTATTTGATCGGCTTTTGCAGCAAGCGGTGATTCGCCAGATGCAACTTTTAATCCAAAATTACGATTTCGACTCCACTCGCCCATACAAGTACCAATCAAATCACCAAATCCGCTTAAACCGAAAAATGTTTCCTGTCTACCGCCGAGCCTACAGCCAAGGGATACCATCTCATTCATACTCCTCGTTAGAAGAGCTGCCCTAGCGTTGTCACCAAACCCCAAGCCATCAGAAATCCCTGTTGCAATCGCATAAACATTTTTCAGACAACTGCCAAGAGCCACTCCGATTAAATCATTCGTGCTGTATATGCGGAGTGAGGAAGAGCTAATTGCATCCCTTAAATCATTGAGGGCCCCCTGCTCCAAATTTAATCCCAGAGACATTGCCCCAGGTTTCCCGACAGCAATATCATGTGCATGGCTAGGGCCAGTCAGGTAACCTGTTGCCATCCCGTCGCCCATTTCCTGAGACATTACCTCATGGGCAAAAAGATTACTTTCAGGCTCAAGTCCTTTACAAAGAGCAATCGCCCCCTTCAATTGCCATGATGATCCGTCCCATAATGCACTTTCCCTGCAGGTATTCCTCAAGGCGTGGGATGGGCATGCAAAGAAAACATAATCACACTCCATTAAAGCCGGCTTCAAACTGCACCCCACTTGCAGGTCATCCGGGAAAGTGATTCCCGGGAGATAATCATTATTCTTTCTTGCCGTGGATAATTCAAGAGCATGCTCGTATCTCCTCGGCACTAAGGTGGCAGAAAATCCATTCTTGGCTAGATGCACTGCAATTGCAGTACCCCATGCCCCCGCTCCTACCACACAAAAATTCATCAACTACCTGGAACGCTCCCCTGCCCTGATATCGCTAACATATTTTCCTAATGCGTCAGAAACAACTTTGTTAAGGTTAGCGTATGATTTTACAAACTTAGGAACAGGACCGTGAGACCAACCCAGTAAATCAGTTGTCACTAATATTTGCCCATCACAACCGTCTCCGCTGCCTATTCCGATTAACGGAGGAAGAATTTGCCTCGATAATTCAGAAGCGACCTTTTCATCAAGCATCTCTGCTATAATCGCAAAGCACCCAGCCTCCTCCAATGTTATTGCATCCGTATAAATGCTCTGCGCTTCTTCTTTTATTTCACCAAACTTCCGATATCCGCCAATTGCCTTAACTGTTTGCGGTAAAAGACCAATGTGTCCTAATACAGGAATTCCGGTGGCGACTAATTTTTCAATATCATCAGCCACATCTCTTCCGCCTTCAATTTTGACGGCATCAGCTCCTCCCTCCTGCATGAGCCTTCGACAGGATTCCAAGAGACGGTCAAAGGAAAGACTTGCCTCTCCAAAAGGTAAATCAGCAACTACAAGGCATTGAGGATTAGCCCGACGGACAGCCGAGGTGTGCCTGACCATGTCATCCATAGTCACTGGTATGGTAGTGTCATAGCCAAGTAAAGTAGTTCCAAGTGAATCCCCCACTAAAATAAAATCCACATTGGCCGCAGAGACAGCAGAGCCCATAATAGTATCATAGGCAGTTAAGCCAATGATCGGACGATTGCCTTTTAAATTTTTTATAAAAGAAGTGCTAGGCTCAACCAAAACAATTTCCTTGGGCTTTTCTTTGTTTACCGAAATGGAGTCAGAAACTTTAGCTTTATTGTTTTGCCTGGTACGTGATGGGCGTCCGCGTTTTGGTCTGGCAGAGGCGGGTTTAGGCTTACTGTCAGAAGGGGCTTCCGCCTTGGACTGTTCAGTTTTCTCAGTTTTTTCTTGTTCAGGCATGTACTATGGAGAATAGCTTGAAAGTGCCTGCCCGACAAGAGTTTCCTCATCTTTACTTAGCGGGCTTTCAGTTACTTGACATATTTCGGATATCTGGCCTTTTTTCCTGGCCCCGACAATTGCTGATGTCACTTCTTGTTTCCTCAGGACCCATGCTGTTGCAAGTTCTCCAATGGTTCTGCCACCCTCTCGCGCAATAGACTCTAATTCTGACTGGAAAGTCATAAAACTGGAAAGACCTTTCTCGCTTTGCAAAGGACTCACCACCGGGTGATCCACTTTGTGCTTCCTCCAGTCATTCATGGGCAAACCATCGAACCACTCCTGGGAAACCTTTCCGGTGAGTAAGCCTGAGTGCATAGGACTGTATGCCAATATCCCCACACGGTTTTCTTTGCACCAAGGCAATACCTCAGACTCGATCTTACGCTCAAGCATATTATACATCGGTTGATTTGATGTAATATGGTCAGGGATCCCTAACAACTTCAATTCATCAAGGTAGCAATTGCAAACTCCTACATGAATAACCTTCCCCTCCTCTTTTAAGCGGATAAGTGTCTGCCAAGAATCCGCAAGGTTCTCCACCGGATGTGGCCAATGAATTTGATAAAGATCAATGGCTTCGACCCTTAAGCGTCGCAAAGAGCCTTCGACTTCCTCAGAAATACTTTGCGGAGAAATAAATCGCTCAGGTGATCCGTCTTGCTTGGGAAGAACCCCGCATTTTGTGGCGACAAAAACATCCTCTTTCCATTCTGACAATGCCTCTGCCACAACTGTCTCCGCAACGCCAAACCCGTATGCATGAGCCGTATCAATCCAATTAATCCCACACTCCAAGGCTTCGAGAATGGCATCAATCGAATCCTCTTTTTTTTGGTCTCCCCATCCCATCCCCCAATCTCCGCCTCCAATAGCCCAAGTCCCAAGGCCAATCTCACTAAGGTTTTGACCAGATTCTCCTAATTCGCGATATCTCATTTTTTCACCAAATAATATTTTAACATCCCTTGAAAGCGTAAATAGCGAATAGCTTGTTAAAGGATAGTCAGTAAACTATAAGTCTTTAATGAAAAGAATTTTGATAACTGGTGCTTCCCGCGGTATTGGGCTCGAAATATGCACCCAACTCGTGGCTGATGGCCATGATGTGCTCGCAACATACCGATCCAAAAAAACGGCTGGTTCATTGCTTGATCTTAATGACGATGCAAAAAATCTTCACACCTTCGAGATGGATGTTGATTCTTCTGATTCCGTAAAATCGGCAATGAGTGAGATTGCGAAACGCTTTTCTTCCCTTGACTTAGTCTTCAATAATGCCGGCATTCTCGACTGGAGTCCTCTAGATGAAGTGTCGCCAGATTCTTTTCGATCAATTTATGAAACAAATGTCATTGGCGTTTTCCGTGTAAGTGAGGAAGCGATCCCTTTACTACGCAACGGCCATGAACCGCTTATCGTAAACCTATCTTCAAGGCTTGGTTCCATTGAGTTGAGAGGGAACTCACAACTAGGAGGTGCGATCGCTTATCAATGCTCGAAAGCGGCTCTCAATATGCTCACGAAGCAAATGTCTATTGATTACGCAAAACATGGAGTTCGCGCCATATCAATTAGCCCAGGTTGGGTTAAAACCGATATGGGCGGAGAAGAAGCCAAGTATGAGGTTCCAGAATCAGTAAAACTTTTCCTTTCACGAATTAATCAACTACCTCCTGAATCAAATGGCATATTCATGGGAGAGGATGGTGAAATTATTCCGTGGTAACATAATAGAAGTTCTTGTCGGTACAACCGATAATCCTTATTCCAAACTTATGAAATCAAGCTTTTTACTTATTCTTCCTTTGTTCCTACTTATTTATAGCAGTATCTTCGCTGTAGATACTGGAAGCGACGCACCTTCCTTTTCACTTTTGGATCAAAATGGAGAAAAATGGCATTCTTCGGATTTTTTGAATAAAAAGAATATTCTGATCTTCTTTTACCCGGCAGCCATGACGGGAGGGTGCACTAAACAAGCTTGCTCGTACAGGGATGATTTTGCTGAGTGGCAATCAAGAGATTTTGAAATTATTGGGATTAGTGGAGATAAGCCCGAAAACCTAAAACTGTTTCAAAAAGCAGAAAATCTTAATTTCACCTTACTATCAGACATTGACGGAAAGACCGCCAAAGCCTTCGGTGTACCAACAGGAAATGGTGGTCAGATCCAGAAATTTTTTCAGGGAGAAAGATTTACTCTCGAAAGAGGTGTAACCACTAAAAGATGGACTTTTGTGATTTCAAAAGAAGGGAAGATTATCTACCGAAATGATAAAGTTAATGCAGCCAAAGATAGTGACATGGTCTTGGAATCAATTTCCAAGATAATAAAATAATTATTCCATATATTATGAACGGGAAAGAACGAAGAACTCTTAAATCAATGGCAAAAGTCCGACCTATCGATCTAAAGATTGGTAAGAAAGGCTTAACTGAGACATTTTTAGATGAAGCTCGCAAAATACTTTCTCGTGATGGAATGATCAAATTTTCCCATTCTTTCGTTCGGGAGGATAGAAATGACCTTGTCTCGAAAATCGAACCATTGCTTTCGGTTAACTTAGTCGAAAAAGTAGGCAAAACATTAACTTTCAGCCAAGTTGCTCAGTGATGATCAAACCCCTTCTTGAGGGATGCTCGATCCCTGATTTCAAGACCAAGGATGAATCCGGCAAGATTCATTCTAGCGATTCGTTGAAGGGAAGCACCACCCTGCTCTACTTTTATCCTCGCGACAATACGCCTGGTTGCACCTTACAAGCATGCGACTTAAGAGATACATACATGCAGTTCTCTAAAATCCCAGTTTCAATATACGGTTTATCTGGTTGCTCGGTATCCTCGCATCAAAAGTTTTCTGCCAAGAATAGCCTGCCGTTCCCTTTATTATTGGATGAAGATAATCAGATTGCGAAATTATTTGGAGTGTGGGGAGAGAAAAAGTTCATGGGAAAGACTTTTAATGGAATTCACCGAACAAGTTTCTTGATCAGTAAAAAAGGGAAAATCTTAAAAACCTACCTAAAGGTTAAGCCTAAAATACACGCCCAAATGATCCTCGAGGATCTTACAAATCTCGAACTTTAGTCCCAAAAGTTAGGATTCGATGGCTGCTTCTACAATAGAGCAAAAGGACTTGGCATTTAGTGAAGCCCCGCCAATCAAACCACCATCAACATCAGGTTGAGCTAATAAACCAGAGGCATTTTCTGGCTTCATGGATCCACCGTAAAGGATACGTACACTTGACCCTTGGGTGTCACCAAAAAGGTCTACCAACAGCCCACGCACATAGGCATGTACCTCCTGAGCCATTTCATCGGTAGCTGTTTTCCCTGTGCCAATCGCCCACACTGGTTCGTAAGCCAAGACCAGGCTATCAATATCGGTTACAGGAAAGCCCTCTAGACCTTCCTTCACCTGAGCCTTCACCACATCTAAAGTCTGATTACTTTCACGTTCTTCTAAGGTTTCACCAATGCAGTAAATAGGTTTAAGGTTATTTTGAACTGCAGCTAATACCTTCTTGTTGATAGAATCGTTTGTCTCCCCGAAATACTGCCTTCTCTCACTATGTCCTAAAATCACAAAGTTAACATAAAGGTCCCTGAGCATTTCAGCAGAGATTTCACCGGTGTAGGCCCCGGAAGGTTCAGCGGACATATCCTGGGCACCCAATTGTACCTCTGATTGCTCAAGCAGACCTGAGGCTTTCTGCAGGGATGTGTAAGGCGGGCAAACACATACCTGCACTTGAATCTGCTGTCCGACAATTGAATTGATTTCGGAAATTAAATCGACGGACTCACTCGGAGTCGTGTTCATTTTCCAATTTCCTGCGATTAAATATTTCCTAGACATTTCTATTTACAATCAGATGTAATTATATCGTATCCAAGATGGATACACCGGGTAAATCTTTTCCTTCAAGGAATTCCAAGGAAGCACCACCGCCCGTGCTCATAAATGTGACATTCTCCGAATGACCACTGCGGTTTATAGCTTTGACACTATCGCCTCCGCCAATAATAGAAACGGCAGAACTGTTTGCTACAGTCTCAGCTATAGCAAATGTACCCTTACTGGAATCATCGATCTCAAAAACTCCCATGGGGCCATTCCATAAAATCGTCTGTGCACCACTAATTGCATTTTGATAAAGTTCTATGGTTAGAGGCCCTATATCGACGCCTTCCCATCCGTCTGGTATATCACCATCCACAATTTTAGATTCACCAATCTGCTTAGCATCAAAATCTAGGCTATTCGTGATCAATGTATCAACGGGCAGGAGAAATTTCACTCCCTTCTCGCTGGCTTTAGCTAAGGCACTTTTAGCAAGATCGACTTTGTCAGGTTCGCAAAGACTATCCCCCACTTTTTTTCCATTTGCCATGGCAAATGTGTAAGCCATGGCACCTCCAATTATAATTGTATCTGCCTTATCCAGTAATTTGTCTATAACTGTTATCTTATCACTAACCTTGGCTCCTCCTAAAATAACAACAAATGGACGGGATGGTGTGTTTGTTTTTTCACCAAGAAACTCCAGCTCTTTTGCGATTAGATAACCAGAAACTTTATTACTCAATATTGAAGGAACTCCAAAAGTAGAGGCATGAGCCCTGTGTGCAGTCCCAAAGGCATCACTAACAAAAACATCTGCTAGGCTTGCCAAACTAGCGGCAAATTCAGGATCATTATCTGTTTCACCCTGGTGAAATCGTAAGTTTTCAAGCAGGGCAACCTGCCCATCCTGAAGCGTATCAACCGCAGACTTGACTTGATCACCAACGCAGTCCTCCAAAAAGAGAACAGGTGTGCCCAGTTTTTGAGCAAGCAATGGGGCGACGGGTGAAAGGCTCATTGAGCTATTTCGCTCGCCCTTTGGTCTGCCTAGATGGCTGGCTAGAATAATCTTAGCACCCTTTGATTGCAGCTCTTTGATAGTTGGTAGAGCTGCATTAATTCTAGTTACATCCGTTACTGTTCCATCAGTATCCAAAGGGACATTAAAGTCTACCCGTACAAGGGTGCGCTTCCCCTGCAGGTCCAGGTCATCAATAGTCTTAGTTCGAGCCATCGTTCTTTTGGCTTATCAACAGGAAATTATCCCTGATGAAATTAAAGGTGAGAGGAGACTTTCTTTAGTAAGTCAACGCAGCGGTTACTGTAACCCCATTCGTTGTCATACCAGGAAACAAGTTTAAAGAATGTATCACTAAGCCCAATGCCTGAACCAGCATCAAAAATTGAGGAGGCCGGACAATGAATGAAGTCAGCAGAAACAACCTCATCTTCAGTATATTCGAGAATACCGTTAAGGGAACCAGACGCAGCTTCCTTCATTTTTTGACAGATCTCTTCATAAGAAGTCGGCTTTTCCGTTTTAACGGTTAAATCAACAACCGAAACCGTAGGTGTAGGAACACGAAAAGCCATTCCAGTCAACTTTCCTTGAACTTCAGGTAAAACTAGTCCAACAGCCTTGGCTGCACC
>JBMYOA010000033.1:0-15199 GCA_049598825.1 Opitutales bacterium
GTAAATTCAAACTGGCTTTATTGGCGGGGAGCAGATGGGACAGGAGTTTCTAGTCAAACTGGGCTTCCGACCGATTTGAATAAATCCCTGATCTGGACTCACGATATCCAGGGGGGCGGGGTGCCAGTAATTGCTGGGGGTAAAGCCTATCAATTTGGCTACTATGGTACAACGGATGACCTGAAGGAAGCCCTAGTTTGCTTTGATGCAAGTTCAGGGGATGTTCTTTGGCAAAAGAGACATAGCGATTTTATAAGTGATATAGTTTACAATAGATACGGTGTAGGTGCTGCGTGCGTTGACCCAGCATCGGGTAATGTTTACTTCCAGACTAGCCCTGGATTACTTATTGGATACGATTCGGATGGTAATAAATTATGGGAACGCTCTCTAATGGAAGAGTTTGCGAGGCTTACTTTTCCTAATGGAAGAACCGGTGGTCCATGCGTCGATGGTCATCTGGTTATTATCCATGCCATTACTGCTAATTGGGGAAAGCAGGGGCCTGCCAGAGATCGGTTTTACGCTTTCGACAAGGATACAGGTGATTTGGTTTGGTCATCTACTCCGGGCATCACCCCCAAAGATAGTTCATTTGCTCCGCTGACCTTCGAAGATCTTCCGGACGGCAGAAGGGTTTTCTACAGCGGTACAGGATGTGGTCATGTGGTATGTATTGATGCGCGTACAGGACAAGCTTTGTGGCGTTTCCAAATGTCGTATGGCGGAGTTAATGCCGGAATAGTAATTCATAATGATTCAATCATTGCCGTACACGGCAAAGAGAATATTGATAGCACAATTATTGGCAGAATGGTGGCCATTAAAAAGCCCGATTCTTTGCCGGGCTTAGGTGAAGATATTTTAGTTCTGGGAAAGGATCATGAAATTTGGAGAAATAACGGGATCGAAGCCTTTACCAGTACGCCAGTGTATCGCGATGGTAGAGTTTATTCAACCATCAAGCGTGGTGAATTAGTTTGCTTAGATGCAAGCACTGGAGAAGAGCATTGGGTTCTCAAGCTTGCACCAGATCAAATACACGCTTCACCTACCTGGGCTGACGGTAGGCTATATGTGCCCATGTTTAACGGTAAGGTCTTTGTTGTGGAGGATGTAGGAGACAGTGGAAAGGTTATCAATGAAATGGATTTAGGCTCAGCGTGTCTTGCGGCACCAGCAGTTGCTCATGGAAGGGTATTTGTACAGTCTAAGAAGAAACTTTATTGTTTTGGCTCAAAATCACCTGCACCTCCTTTTGTGGTTAAGCCAAAGGAAGAATTTAAGCATATTTTGACCGATCCTCCATCCAAGGATTCTGCCGTTTCTTTACAGGTTGTTCCCGCAGAGTTTGGACTAAAAGCTGGCGACAAGCTTGCCTTCGATGTCTTCACATTGGATTCAAATGGTAAAAGGATCGCTAAAATTAACGGTTCAGGCTCTGATAATAACAATTTGAATTGGGAAAAATGGATACCTCCCACTGCCAGGGTTAAATCAAAAGTGGATGCTGAAATTGAGGATGGAGTTTTGGTTGCAGATATTAACGCATCTTTGTCTGCTGGTGCTCTAAAAGTTTCAAATGGTAGTCTTTTCGGGGTAACTCGCGGAAGGATCTTACCAAGCCTACCTTACAGTGAAGATTTTGAAAATGGTTTCGAATTTAGCCATACAAGCTCTGACAGTATTGCATTTTCTTATCCACCATTGCCTTGGCTTGGTGCAAGAATGAGATGGCAAGTTCAGGACATGGAAGAAAACAAAGTGGCTGGAAATACCCTAGACAGGGTTTTATTCCAAAGGGCAATTAACTTTATCGGCCACAAGGACATGACGGATTACATTATGGAAGCTGATGTCATGACAGATGGCGACCGACGCACGAAATCAAATATTGGTCTTATCCACCAGCGTTATATTTTCGTTTTAGTTGGAAACAGTCAGAAGCTGGAAGTGGTCTCTAATTTCGACCGATTCCGTCATTCAGTGCCTTTTTCAATTAAAACGAAATCTTGGTACAGGCTTAAGACAAGTGTGGAGGTAGATGAAATGGGAAATGGAATGATCCGGGCGAAGGCTTGGCCAAAAGGTGATGAAGAGCCTGACGAATGGACTTTAGAAATTGAACACGCTGATGCACACACACACGGTGCACCTGGGATTTATGCGATGTCACCGCAAAGTAAAAAGAAAGTTTACATCGATAATATTTCGATCACCCAAAATTAATTTTCACTCAACAATTATTCCAATGAATTCACTACACCACTTATTCCTTACCGCTCTTTTTCTAAGCTCGAATGTTTTCGCGGCTGATTGGCCGACATGGGGGGGCGATGCCACTCGCAATATGGTTTCTCTGGAGACTGGTCTTGATTTCGATTTTGAGCCTGGTGAAATGAATGACGACGAGTCCGTTAAAATGGAGACCACCAAGAACATCAAGTGGGTGGCAAAATTAGGATCGCAAGCCTATGGGAATGTGACGATTGCCAATGGTCGGGTTTTTGCCGGAACCAATAACGAGTCACCCCGTGACGACGGCAAGAAGGGGGACCGCGGCGTTGTGATGTGTTTCAATGAAAAAAGTGGTGATCTTGAGTGGCAATTAGTCATACCTAAATTGGGAGCAGGAAAGGTGAGTGACTGGGAATATATTGGTGTCTGTTCTTCTCCTGCGATTGAAGGTAACCGTGTATACGTGGTTACTAATAAATGTGAAGTGGTTTGCCTTGATATCGAAGGTTTTAAAAACGGTAATGATGGCCCCTTCATGGACGAGGCTAATTATGTTAAGCCCAAGGGTACGCAAGATAAGCTTAATGAAAAATTCGATGCGGACATTATTTGGATGTATGACATGAGAGATCAGCTCGGAGTCTTCCCCCACAATGTGACAAGTTCTTCGCCTTTAATTATTGGGGACACGATTTTTGTCGCAACTTCAAACGGAGTCGACTGGTCGCATACCAATATTCCAAGCCCTCTTTCCCCAAGCTGGGTAGCCCTCGATAAGAATTCTGGTGAACTGATCGGTGAAGATGGTTCCGGGGCGAGTGCCGGAGCACTGCATGCAGCTTGGTCGTCACTGACTTATGGAAAAATAAAGGGCGAGGAGATCCTTATTTGGGGAGGTACGGATGGATACTGCTATGGTTATTTAAATAAAACTCAAAAGGATGAAGATGGTTATGACCTTTTCCAACCAAAATGGAAAGTTGATTGCAATGAGTTGAGCTATCGCAAGGACAAGGAAGGAAAGAAAATACCATATGCAACCCCTCCCGGACCCAGCGAGCTTATTGGCACACCTGTCCTCTATGAGGACAAGGTTTATTGTGCAATCGGTCAGGACCCAGAGCATGGTGATGGGGTGGGGCGCCTCTCATGTATCGATGCAAGCAGTGGAAAGGTATTGTGGAAATACACCGATGTGGGACGCACCATATCCACGGCATCCGTTCATGAAGGGTTGGTTTACATTGCTGAGTATGCAGGTATTATCCATTGCCTCGATGCAGAAACGGGTAAGCTTTATTGGACGCATGATTCTTTTAGTCGGATATGGGGTTCCACTTTGGTGGCGGACGACAAAGTTCTTCTCGGAAATGAGGATGGCGATCTTCTGATCATCGATCATGGAAAAGAAAAACCTAAAGTAAAAACCGTCAACATGGGAGCTCCTGTTTACAGTTCTCCTGTTGTTGCGAATAAAACACTTTATGTCGCCACGCAAACACACCTGTACGCCATAGGTAAGTAATTTGGAGCGAGACAACCATGGGAAAAGCAACTGTTTGGGCTCTCTTCATCATTCTCTTTTTTCTCCATCAAGATTTTTGGTGGTGGGAAGATTCTGATTTGGTTTTTGGATTCATGCCTATCGGGCTTGCGTACCATGCAGCTTTTTCTGTTGCCTGTGCTTGCCTAGGAGCTTTGGCGATACGATATGCCTGGCCCCATGATTTAGAAAAATTTGCGGAGGAAAAATAGTAGCAGTTTAAACCTGCTCATCCCAAAAATTTGAAATGACTACACTTATCGTAATTATCGGATACCTTTGCCTGTTACTGGCTCTGGGGTTTTTCAGCAACAGACTTTTCAGAGGAACCAGTAAAGATTACTTTGTGGCAAGTCATAGCATTGGACCGTTCCTACTATTGATGAGTGTATTTGGAACGACCATGACGGCTTTTGCGCTTGTCGGTTCCACGGGCAAGTCCTTTGAGCGCGGAATAGGAACCTATGGACTCATGGCCTCTATAAGCGGCCTTGTGCATGCGGCTATCTTCTTTTTGATAGGTATCCGACTCTGGGCATTTGGAAAAAAACATGGATTTATTACTCAAATACAATTCTTCCGAGCCCGATTCGAATCGGACTCAATTGGGTACTTGTTATTTCCCATACTAGTCCTTTTAGTTATTCCCTATCTTCTAATCGGAATCATTGGTGCTGGTAAGACGATCGAACCGGTCACTGCAGGAGCCTTTCCAGCTTTATTTACGAACCCAACTGCTCCGCAATGGCTTGGTGGAGTACCACCATGGCTTACAGGACTGGTTGTATCATTGGTTGTGCTCAGCTATGTTTTTATGGGCGGATCACGTGGAGCCGCTTTTGCCAACACTTTTCAGACGATTGTTTTTATGATCATGGGATTGGTCGCTTTCGTCTTTATCATAAATGCTCTGGGTGGCATCAATAATGCGGGAAAAGTACCGGCTCGAATCAATGAAAAGGGCTTGGTGGTTCAGGATTATCAATTCGACAAAGAGAAAGCACAGCTTGAAGCGAATGAGCCTCCGAAACCAATAGGTCGGGTTATTGATTTTGAAAATTCCAACCTGACCAATCAGCAACCTCATTTCTGGCGTGAACCAGTGACTGTAGAGTTTAAAAAGAAAATTCCAAAATCGGGAGAGCTTGTTCCTTTCGAAAGAGAGCTTGGTATTCCTTTTATTACCTTCGTTACCTATCTTTTTATTCCGCTAAGTGTGGGAATGTTTCCTCATTTATTTCAACACTGGTTGACTGCGAGAAGTGCCAAGTCTTTTCGACTTACCGTGATTGCTCACCCTCTTTGTATCATGGTGGTTTGGGTTCCATGTGTATTGGTTGGAGCCTGGGCAAGCGGGGTATTGCCTCCTGGAATTCCTCCCCCTGCAGTGCTTTCGGCTATGCTTAATCTTTTGGTCGGTGATCCCGTCCTGATTGGACTCCTCACAGCTGGCGTTCTTGCCGCGATTATGTCCTCCTTGGATTCACAGTTTCTTTGCCTGGGGACAATTTTTACAAATGATATTGTTATACACCGGGCTGGAGAAAATAAATATTCAGATAAACAAATTATCTTTATTGCAAGATGTTTTATCGTGGTGATTGTTGCAGTGACTTACGGACTGGCCATGTTGGCAAAAAATGCAAATGTCTTTGATTTGGCCATTTGGTGTTTTAGTGGATTCTCCGCTCTTTTTCCGGTAATTTTTGCAGCTCTTTACTGGAAGAGGACAACCAAACAAGGGGCGATAGCCAGCATCATCGCCGCTCTTTTAACATGGCTCTATTATTTTCATGAGTCGGGGTACGGTGGTGAATACATGGTGGGTCCGGGTATTGTTCCGGCGGCAATCTGTTTTGGTGCCTCCGCCATAGTACTGATAGCAGTATCTTTATTTACTAAACCTCCTTCTGAGGAAACACTGGATAAATTTTTCCCCAAGAAGAGCGAATTGTGAATTTCTAAAAACAAGTTTTATTGATTTACCCTATGCCAAACGAAGAAGAAGTTAAAAAAGCGGCAGACGAGCTAGACACTCATGTTGCTGAAATCATAAAGTGGCACTTTTCGCCAGAAACAGGCTGCCCTTTCTGGCTGGATTGGGCCAAAGAGCAGAGCTGGAATCCTTTAGAGGAGATATCCAATTTTAATGATCTTTGTTCCAAATTTCCTAACTTTCAGGATGAATGGTTGAGGGATTTACCAAATGATGTCTGGGTACCTAAAGCATACGCTGACCGTCCCTTCAATATTTTCGAAACCGGAGGGACGACGGGCATGCCTAAACAGCGGATCGGTTGGGATGATTTCCGAATCGATTACACCGCCTTTTCCGATACTTTGAGTGATGAACATTTTCCCCGTAATCACTACTGGATGATGGTTGGACCGACGGGTCCTCGTCGTTTGAGACTCGCCATCGAACACTTGGCTAATGAGAGGGGATGCTCTTGCTATTTTGTGGATCTCGATCCCCGTTGGGTTAAACGCTTAATTGCGGGAAAGCAATTTGATCAGGCCCGGGCCTACATGGATCATGTGATAGATCAGGCACTTACCATTCTCAAACATCGGAGTGTTAGCGCCCTGTTTACTACGCCTAAGCTTCTGGAAGCCCTGGCGGAGAGAAAAGATTTGGTAAAAGCAGGTATCAAGGGTGTATTTTGTGGAGGAACAACCATGGACAAGCAGTATGCAAGGTTCCTTGTCGAAGAGGTTTGCGAGGGTGGTCAAATTGGATTTGTCCCAACTTACGGAAATACCCTCATGGGCTTAGCTCGTCATCATCCTATCAGTGCGGACAATGACTATTCGATCGCATACTACGCACCTCAACCTCGAGCCGTTCTTCGTGTCGTCAATCCTGACACCAACCAAGCGGTCGACTATGATACCTGGGGTCGAGTGGAACTCACGACCTTAACCAAGGAATTTTTCATGCCTCGCTTTCTTGAGCGTGATGAAGCACTTCGAAGAAAACCTTGGGATGAGGCGCCATGGGATGGCGTAGCTGAAGTTCGCCCTTTTGGTGCAATGGAGAAAAAAATCGTAGAAGGAGTCTATTAACTATTATGAGCATTCCACACATATCTTGTTTACGCATGGGGAAACCCTACCGCAGTTTCAACGAATCAGAAGTTAAGGATTATCGCGACGGGTCGGTTAAAGCTACCCTTAGTCAGGTAAACGCAGGAATCATTCGAAGAGATCTTCGTGACATAAGCCGAGCTCGTGAAGCTCTCAGTAAATTTTCCACTCGTCAACTTATCGATATTAGTTCCAAAGCAGGAGAACTTTTTCTGAAGGAATCATTGCCTTTGGGGGATGAGGGTCATTTACAATCCGCACAGGATTATTTGGAGACTCTTTCATCCACCAGTGGACTTCCCCATGTCATGGTCCAGCGTAATATGGATAAGATTCATTATGCCCTTACCCATCTTGAACTCATCCTTAATGGTTTAACCAGAGGTATCGACTTTTCCATACTTGATAAAGGGCATGGAGAGCAGGCAGGTGCACCCGTATGCTTTTATCCAACAACCGATGCATTAGGATTGGTTATGCCAAGTAATTCTCCTGCGGTTAATTCTCTTTGGCTTCCTTCAATCGCATTGAAGATTCCTGTGATCATGAAACCTGGGAGGGAAGAACCATGGACGCCCTACCGTCTGATGCAGGCATTTATTGCCGCTGGTTGTCCCAAGGAAGCTTTTGGTTTCTATCCTACGGACCATGAAGGTGCTGGAGATATCTTAAAGCTTTGTGGAAGAGCTTTGATCTTCGGCGATAAAAGTACCACGGATTTATATGCTGGCGATCCAGGGGTGCAGGTGCACGGGCCAGGGTTTAGTAAGATCCTCATTGGTGATGATGAGATCGAAAATTGGGAGAAGTATATTGATGTGATGGTTTCCTCGATTTCCGATAATGGGGGCAGGAGTTGCGTGAATGCCTCTGCAGTCATCGTTCCCAAATACGGCAAGGAAATTGCCGATGCCCTTGGTAAGAGATTGGGACCATTAAAACCTCTACCGATTGATGATCCCAATGCGGTGCTTTCCGGTTTTGCCAACCCCAAGATGGGCGAATGGATCGATCAAACTCTTGAGACTGACCTAGCAGAGAAAGGGGCATTTGATGCCACGGCACCTTACAGGGATGGTCCGCGTCTTATGCAAGCTGAAGGAGGCACCTATCTTCGGCCAACTATTGCGTACTGTGATTCAATGAATCATGTTCTTTCCAATCGCGAATTTCTCTGTCCATACGCGAGTGTGGTGGAGGTTCCCCAGAATGAAATGTTGCGATCAATTGGCCCCACACTTGTAGTCACTGCAATAACCGCAGACGAGACTTTTAAGAATCAGTTATTGGCGGCATCCAATGTGGAGCGTTTAAACATTGGAGCGATTTCAACCATGAAGATTTCCTGGGATCAACCTCATGAAGGTAACATGTTCGAGTTTCTGTATAAACGCCGCTCTATCGGCATGGCTGCCTGATTTCTTTTTCCCATTTTCCCATGAATACCCTTTCTTTGGAGGAATTTTCCAATAATTCCTTTTTTGGAGGGAGTGCAAATAGTAACCAAAAGGTTTTGTTCGACGAAGGGATTTCGTCTACTGTCGGTGAACATGCAAAAACATTGGGAACACACGCTTTTCTTGTCTCCGATCCCGGCATCCGTGAGGCAGGACATGTCGACAGAGTAAAGAATCTGATTCAGGATGCGGGTGTTCAGGTAACCGTATTCGATCAATCTATCGAGAACCCGACCGAATCGAGCGTTGCTTTATGTGCCTCCATCGCCAAAGAAGCACAGGTGGATCTCATAGTCGGATTGGGGGGAGGGAGCTCCATGGACACAGCCAAGGGTTGTAATTTCCTTCTTACGAATGGGGGAAAAATGGAAGACTATTGGGGTGTTGGTAAAGCTGAGCAACCAATGCTTCCATTAATCGCTATCCCCACCACGGCCGGTACTGGAAGCGAGTGCCAATCATTTGCATTGATTTCTCAGGATAAAACCCATGCAAAAATGGCATGTGGTGATCCAAAAGCTTTGCCGGCAGTTACATTGCTTGACCCGGAGCTTACCCTTTCTCAACCAGCCTCCGTAAGTGCATGTACTGGAATTGATGCCCTTGCTCATTCTCTTGAGTCTGCGGTTACGCGCAAGCGTAACGATTTGTCAGACCGTCATGCCAGGATTGCCTTCCGGTTATTGAATCAATTCTTACCTGTTGTTTTTAGCGACCCCAATAATCTTAAGGCAAGGGGTGGAGTTCTGTTGGGTGCATCCCATGCTGGTGCCGCTATTGAACAGAGTATGCTTGGGGCAGCCCATTCGATGGCTAATCCACTTACCGCCAAATACGGCACAATCCACGGTATTGCAGTCGGTTTGGCGCTTCCCTTGGTCATAAAATTCAATATGGAAGAAAGTGAATGTCGCACAACCTATGCTAATTTCGCCCAAGTTTCTGGATTGAGCAAAGACCATTGTTCTGAAACGGAAGGTGCGGAAATCCTAATCAGTCGTATCGAAGAACTTTTATCCCTATCCAAAATATCTACTTATCAAAATGGTATGGATTTCGAGAAAAGTGCCATTCCTGAACTCGCTGCCTCGGCCTCCAAGCAATGGACTGCCAGCTTTAATCCCCGCCCGGTTCAGGCCGTAGATTTTGAAATTCTTTATGAGCAACTTTTTCAAAATTCTTTGGAAGAAACAAGTATAAGTACGGAACTTGTTTAGTAATGAAAACTCTAGTTAATCGGATAAATCGAAATTTTGCTTATGTGGGCATTTTGGTTCTTTTCACGGCGAAATCTCTTATGGCGGATTGGCCAAGACATCGTGGGGATGCCGCTTTAAAAGGAAATGCTAATTCCCAACTTGGTAAACAGTTAGAACTTCTTTGGACATACAATACTGGAGAATTCTTAAAGTCTTCTGTGGTGGCCCAAAAGGGTGTTGCGTTTGTGGGTTCCGAAGAAGGATTGCTTCATGCGATCCTGCTTGAATCTGGAAAGAAGAAATGGACTTTCAAAACAGAAATGGCGATTGAGGCACCGCCCCTGTTGCACGAAGGTCAGGTGATTGTTGGCTCAACAGATGGCTTTCTTTATTCGATCAATCAAGATTCAGGAAAATTGAATTGGAAATATGAAACCATGGGAGAGATTATGGGAGCAGCCAATCAAGCCATTCGCCCACAAAGCAAGGACGATGTTTTAGTGGTGGGTAGCTATGATAATTTTGTTCACTGCGTGGCAACAAAATCCGGAAAACTTTTATGGAAATTTGAAGCACAAAACTACATCAACGGAGTGCCAACTATCTATGATCACAAATATGTCGTCTTTGGTGGTTGTGATGCCATGTTGTATGTTATCGGATTAGAAGACGGTAAAGATGTACGATCCATCGAAGTGGAGGCACCAATCGCTGCTTCTGTAGCTATCGCAGATGGGGTTGGATATGTCGGAGATATGGATCGTTCTGTGACGGCTTTTAATTTGGAAGCAGGAGAGATCTTATGGAATTACAAGCCAAAGAGCTTCCCGTATTTTTCTTCGCCTGCTCTATCTGACAATCATGTTTATATAGGTGGGCGGGACAAGGGAATGCATTGCATCGACCGGGTCAATGGAAAGCAAGCTTGGCGGTTTGCAGCTAGAGGAAGAATCGACAGTTCTCCAGTCATCACAAAAGAGAAAGTAGTTTTTGGGGCGATGGACGGAAAGCTTTATCTAGTTTCTAAAAAGGATGGTAAGGAAGTCGCATCTTACGAAATCGGCGAACCTATTTCTTCAACACCGGCAATCGTGGACACCAAAATAATCGTTGGATGTGAGGATGGAAATGTTTATGCCTTTGAAACTAAGGGAAAGAAATGAGTGCTGATACAATAATTAAACCGGATAAGGAAACCAAGGCGGAGACAAAACCCGGAAATTATTTCGTTTCCAATTACCCGCCGTTTTCATTTTGGAAAGAAGAAGAAGTTCCGATGGTGGAGTCGATGCTTAACAGCCCCACCCCCGGAACATCTCCGCTCGGTATTTATTATCATGTTCCGTTTTGCCGGAAGCGTTGTCATTTCTGTTACTTCCGAGTTTACACCGATAAAAACTCTCAGGATGTTCGTCGCTATATGGACGCAACAATTCGCGAACTGGAAGCATACGCCAATTCACCTTATATTGCCGGCCGCAAACCAAAGTTTATATATTTCGGAGGGGGAACCCCTTCTTACCTCTCTGCTCAGCAACTTACCGAGCTTACTGACCGTATGAAAGCGGTCATTCCATGGGATGAGGCGGAGGAAGTTACCTTCGAGTGCGAACCCGGCACTTTATCGGAGAAGAAACTCGAGGTGATCAAAAATTTTGGAGTTACTCGATTGAGTCTTGGAATCGAAAATTTTAATGATCATATTCTGGAGACCAATGGACGGGCCCACCGCTCAGAGGAAGTTTTTCGGGCTTACGAACATGCACGAAATCTTGGTTTTCAAAATATCAACATCGATCTTATCGCAGGCATGCTTGAAGAGACGGATGACAATTGGACTGAGTGTATCGAAAAGGTTTTGGAGTTATCGCCCGATTGTATAACGATTTATCAAATGGAGGTGCCCTTTAATACCACCATTTTCAAATCAATGAAGGACCAAGGTAAGCTCACGGCTCCTGTCGCTGACTGGCCGACCAAGCGCAGGTGGGTGACACAGGCGTATAAGGCTCTTGAAAAAGCAGGATATACGGTGACTAGCGCATACACCGCGGTCAAGGATCCTGAAAATACCAAGTTCATTTATCGCGACCGACTCTGGGCTGGGGCTGATATGGTTGCCTTGGGTGTTGCTTCTTTTGGGCATCTGGGGGGTATTCATTATCAGAATCAGACTCATTTTGATCAGTATTGTGAGACTCAGGAAGAAAATACCAGTGCTGTCCGTAGAGCACTCCTCACCACGGAAGATGAAAGATTTGTCCGGGAGTTCATTCTTCAGTGGAAACTTGGACGAGTCAGTCCTGCATATTTTTCGGATAAGTTTGGTGTCGATATAAAAGAAAGATTTAGCGAAATATTTACCGACTGGAAGAACGCGGGCGATCTTTACGAAGAGGAGGGTGATTTGATGCTTACTCGGGATGCTCTTTTAAGGATTGATTCCATGTTGCATTGCTTCTTTTTGCCGCAACATCAGTATACAAAATATGTCTGATTACTAAGATGAATACAGCCACTTACCCAGACATTTTATACCCATTGAGTTTCATGAGAAGTGCCCGCGGTCTCCCGAAGCTTAATTACGAACAGGTGGAAGCGTCGGAACTGCCAGAGCCTTATCAATCCCTTTTGGTGCATGAGGGGGATATGACATCCAGACTCGAGGCGTTTCACAAATCGGAGCAACGAGTAAAAGCCATCCGTAGCTCAAATAGTGGGAAAAAATATTTCCGTGAAGTAATTTTAGAATCCAAGGAAACAAACAAAGCCACTGAATACGGAGCGATTGAGATTCAGTTGGATGCTTTACCTGATGAAGTGAGAGAAAAAATTGTCGAAGCTCAACAACCCCTTGGTGGTATTCTAAATGAATATAGAATTCCCTACAGTAGTTCACCCCGGGGATTCCTGAGAGTTGTTCCGGATGGTCCAATTGTGGAAGCATTCTCTGAGGTGGAATCTGACTACCTGTACGGACGTAGTAATCAAATTACCGGATTTAACCAGGAAGTCATTGCACGCATTGTGGAAATACTACCAACTTGATCACTTCAGATCTCGCTTGAGAACTACTTCAAAGTTAATTGAATTATATACATCATGATCTCGCTAAAAAATAACTACGATGCGATCGTTGTTGGTGGCGGCCCAGCAGGTTCCACCACGGCCGCACTTCTTGCCGAAAAAGGACACGATGTACTGATCGTGGAAAAAGAAAAATTTCCGCGCTATCATGTCGGTGAATCATTGATGCCATTTTGCTATTTCCCGCTAGAAAGACTCGGATTGGTGGACACGCTTATGGAGTCAGCCAACCCCAGAAAATACTGTGTTCAGTTCGTTAGGCAGGATGGTTTTCTTTCCCAACCCTTTTATTTCTTTCAACACTTTGATCATCCATCCTCAACAACTTGGCAGGTTTGGCGCTCCGAATTTGACAAAATGATCATGGACAAAGCTCGCTCAAATGGAGCTGCAGTCATGGAAGAGACTAAAGCGAAGAAGCTTATCAAATCGGGAAATGATCAAGTGGAAGGCGTAAAAGTTGTTTCCAAAGATCTCGGTGAATTGGAGCTCAAAGCCCCGATCGTGGTCGACGCATCCGGGAGGGACTGTTTCGCGGCTCATAAGGAAAACTGGATGGTTCGGGATCCCGAACTTAAAAAAGTAGCACTTTGGACCTACTACAAAGGGGCTAAGCGTGACCCCGGTCTAGACGAGGGAGCGACTACGGTTGCTTACCTTCCTGATAAAGGCTGGTTTTGGTACATCCCGTTAAGTGGTGATATGGTAAGCGTCGGGATTGTCGCTGAGCGTGATTATTTATTTGATGGTTCCACTAAAGATCATTCGGAAATTTTCCAGCGGGAAGTACAGAATAACCAGTGGATTAAAGAACATCTTGCGGAGGGTGAACAGACCGGTGAATATAGAACCACCGGAGAATATTCCTATCGAAACAAATACTGCTCAATTGACGGGCTTGTACTCGCTGGAGATGCCCTCGGCTTTCTTGACCCTGTTTTTTCGTCAGGAGTTTTTCTTGCACTAAAGAGCGGAGTCATGCTCGCAGATGAGATTGATAATGTAATTCAACAGGGACAACCGATCAAATCTTCTTCTTTTGAAAATTACGGCAAACGGATGCAGTCCTCTATCGAAACGATGAGAAAAATTGTCTACGCCTTTTACGATAAGGAATTTAGTTTTGGAGATTTAGTAAAAAGAGGTGACCATCTTCGATCTGCTCTTACAGACTGCCTGGTTGGTAATGTGGATGATCAGGATTTCAAGGAACTTTTTGATGCCATGTCCGATCTGGCTGAACTGCCAGAACCTGTCGAACACGGACTTGCTCACGCTTCTTCGTGAAGCTTGCTTTCTTAACGCCCGGAACGGGTAACTACTACTGTGGAGTGTGCATGCGGGATAACTCGCTTGCCCGGCAATTGATTGCTCTTGGTCATGATGTTACCATGTTACCGACCTATCTTCCTCACTTTTTGGATGAGGAAGATGCTAATCCCGATCAGCCAATTTTTTTCGGGGGCATCAATGTTTACCTGCAGCACAAATTCTCACTCTTTCGGCACACTCCCAAATGGATAGACAAAGCCTTTGATAGTAAGTGGCTGTTACGCAAAGCTGCGGCACGAAGTGGGATGACTTCCAGTAAGGATCTAGGAGAAATCACGCTTTCGACTTTTCGGGGTGAAGATGGACCTCTGGTGAAGGAAGTCAATAAGGTGCTTACTTGGTTTAAAGAGCAGGGTAGTCCCGATATTCTTTTTCTTTCCACGATTATGCTCGCTGGGATAGGTAAGGTTTTAAAAAGAGAGTTGAAGATTCCAGTCTATGGGTTTTTACAGGGTGAAGATTCCTTTCTTGATTCTTTACTTCCTGAATATCGGGTGGAAGCTTGGAAACTGCTCTCTGAGGATATTGCGAAGCTGGATGGTTGTATAGCACCGAGCAAATATTTTGGGAATCTCATGGCTGACCGTCTTTCCCTTCAAAGTGATAAGATCAAGTACCATCCCAATGGTATCACAACGGATGGAATTACATTAGACGAAGAAACAAAGAAATCTTCTTCAATAGGATACTTAGCCCGACTTTGCCCACTGAAAGGCCTGGATATTCTTGTGGATGCCTTTATCGAGCTAAAAGACTCAGGTAGGCATGATGAGCTTGCACTTAAGATTGCTGGAGGTATGACCGATGACGATGAGCCTTTTGTTGAAGAACAGAGAAGTAAGCTTATCCGCGCTGGTTTGTCCAAACATTTTACGATTTCCCCAAACATCAGCCGGGAAGAGAAATGGACATTCCTGAAATCCCTCTCTGTTTTTTCTGTGCCAGCCCGCTATCCTGAAGCATTTGGACTTTATGTGGTGGAGGCGATGCTTGCCGGTACTCCAGTAGTCTTGCCCGATACCGGGGCTTTTCCGGAAATCATCGATAACACCGGGGGAGGCAAACTCTATAATCCTGAGACTGCTGGCAGTTTGGTGGAAGCACTCGATGAATTATTATCTGATCCTGTGGCAGCCAAAACGATGGGTGCACAAGCACATCACTCGGTTCGAAAAAAATATGCCAATGAAAAACTGGCTGAAACCTTGGTGCAGGAAGTTGTTGCACCTATCCATGTAAATCAAAAATAAATTTTT
>JBMYOA010000034.1:0-14800 GCA_049598825.1 Opitutales bacterium
CAGTTTGAGGATGTCCCAAAACTCCCCGTGATGAAAGGTATTCTTTTCCAGCCAGCTATTTTTCTCTTCGTCGCTCATTCTTCGCAAAGTCCTCCGTCGATTGCCTGAAGCAAGGTGATTAACTGGGCCAACCCGGCATAGAGGGGGTCCAGTTGGATGGTTTCATTTTCTTCCCGCAGGTTTTCCACGGTGGTCAGGCCAAGGGTAACTCCCGGATGACCGGCCCGGATCAGGGCATTCAAGTCACCGGTGCTGGGATCAACCTTCGGCGTGATGCCGGCTTCGTGCATAATCGCACGGGTTGTTTTCACGAGAGGATGAGTGAAGGGGATTCCGCAATTTTGTCTTTTGGCCACCGTCTCCATCCGGACTTCCGTACCTGTTTCCATGGAAAATTGTTCGCAGATTTCATTGAGTCGGGTTTCAAGATCATCAATCACATCGTCTCCCTCACTGGTAATTTCAAATCGTAATCTACCAGTCTTGGGAGAAGTGTTAAAACTGGAACCTGCGGTGAGACCTCCAAATGTCATTTTGGATTTTGGCTCCTTGGGCAGGGGGATCTCCATGAGCTGATTGATGAGACGGTTCAAATGGCTGATCGCCCCAGCGGCTCCAAATCCGGACCAGTCGTAATCTTTGGGTATATTGATGGTGATTTCCACGCGAAGAGCACCCAGTCCGGAATAACTCAGGCGGCCCTGGCTGGCCCCTTCCACGCAGACACCGGCCTTGACCGGACGCCGCATGGTGTCAAGAAACCCTCTGGCTCCTTCGAGGTTTGCCCGACCGAGGCTTTTGACATTGGCCAGGAGAATTAAATCTTCCTTGAGCTTGATGTTTAAGTGTTCGAGAAGTTTGGGCAGGGCAACCACGGCGGCCAGTCCAATCGAGTTATCAGCAATACCGGGTCCGGTGATATGGTCAGAACCCACCTCCAGTACATGCCTGGTCTCCGCGCTAAATACACAGTCTGCGTGAGCGGTTACCAGGATGGCGGATTCGCCTGAACTTCCGGGTATGATGCCGCTGGCGTTTCCAAATTCATCAAGGGTGGGCTCTTCCAATCCATTTTCGCGGAATCGATCCATGACCAGACGGATCCGATCCTCCTCACCAAATGTGGGAGAGGGGATTTCCCCGAGTAGAACCGCATCGGTTAGAAAAGTCTCACGCACGGAACGAAGGTTTTCAATTTGGCGTGGAATGTCTTTGAGTAAAGTCTCCAGGGCTATGTCCCTGGTTTGTGTTTCAATCGTCATTGCATCTACGCATTACGAAAAATCTTTGTTCGATGCCACGTAAAACTATCCACAATCTTTTCTTCATTGAAAAAAAGGCTCGATTCTTGCATAAGGTCAGCCCGTGGTAGCTTATAATTACGACCCTTTTTAACATGGCACAAAACATAGGATTTATATCAACACGCTTTGCCGGCCAGGACGGAGTTTCTTTGGAAAGTGCCAAATGGGCAGAGGTATTGTGGGAAGACCGTCACATCAGTTATTGGTACAGCGGACAGAGCGACCGGGATCCCGGTATTAGTTTTGTGGCGCCTGAAGCCTATTTTGGATTTTCTGAGAATAAATGGATCAATGATCGAATTTGGGGCACGGAGCAACGGGAGCGCTTTATAACCGAAAGGATCCGGGAGTTGGCAGACTATTTAAAAGGGACTCTTTATCGTTTTGTGGAGAAATTTGGGATTGATATTGTGGTTCCTCAAAATTGCCTGGCCATCCCCATGCATGTGCCCTTAGGGATCGCCCTGACCGAGTTCTTGTCGGAAACACGCATGCCGGCCATCGCCCATCACCATGATTTTTTCTGGGAAAGAACCCGTTTTTCAGTCAACTGTATTCCCGAATATCTGGATATGGGTTTCCCTCCCAAATTATCGAATATGCGTGATGTGGTAATCAATCAGGAGGCTCAGGAACAATTGGCGCTGCGGAAGGGGAGCTCATCCCTGGTGATTCCCAATGTTTTTGATTTTGATAATCCTCCGGATCCCACTGACGAATATGCATCGGATGTGAGAAGTGAACTGGGGCTGGAAGAGGATGATTTCTTTATTTTACAACCGACCCGGGTGGTTCCGCGGAAAGGAATTGAACAGGCGATCAAGCTGGTAAGTCTGCTCAAGGATAAGCGTTGCAAGTTGGTGATATCCCATGAGGCGGGTGACGAAGGGTATGAATACCTGGGCATGCTCGAACAGTTGGCCAAGGAAGAGAATGTGGATATGCGAATTGTGGCCCATCGGGTGGGGGAAGTCAGGCAAAGAGACTCGGAGGGCAAGAAAGTTTACACCCTTTGGGATCTTTACCACCATGCCGATTTCGTTACCTACCCAAGTATCTATGAAGGTTTTGGTAACGCCTTGCTCGAGGCGATTTATTTCCGCAAGCCCGTGCTGATTAACCGTTATTCCATTTTTATCCGCGATATTGAACCCAAAGGATTTCGTCTGCTGACAATGGACGGGTTTGTGACTCCCTCGCTCGCCAAGCGGGTAAAACAGGTGCTGGAGGACCAAAAACTGAGGGAGGAAATTGTGAACCACAATTATGAAGTGGCCCGTCAGTTTTATTCTTATTCCGTGGTTCGCAGTAATTTGCGTGCCTTTATTTCCAGTTTCACTGGATACTAAAAATTTTTACCAAAGGAATATTTCCGTGAACACTCATATTTCCAGTTCTAAGCTTAAAGTTATTCGTCGTCGGTTGGCACGGGTCTACGGTATCGAGGAGGCGGATATTCTTCTCGACCGTTTATACCGGATGGTTGGCCGTTATGGCGTGGGTGCACAGCTCAATCAAAATAGTCCCAACCTGACTGCCAGGGATGTGGTGCTCATCACTTATGCCGACATGGTAAAAAGTTCTTCGGAGGAGCAAAGTCCACTTGGTGCCCTCAAGGAATTTTGTACTGCCCGATTAAAGGGGGCGGTTTCAGCCATTCATATCCTTCCCTTTTATCCCTGGACTTCGGATGACGGATTTTCGGTGGTCGATTATCGGGAGGTGTCTCCTGATTATGGAACCTGGGATGATGTCAGTAAATTGGGCGAGGAATTTGAATTGATGTTCGATTTGGTGCTCAATCATTGCTCATCCAAAAGTCCCTGGTTCAAGGAATATGTTTCCGGGGTGGAACCCGGACTTAATTATATCATGGAAGGAAATCCGAAAACGGATTTGTCCATGGTGGTTCGCCCAAGGTCCACGCCCTTGCTGACGCCTTATCAGACCCGTAAGGGAGAGCGCCATGTTTGGACCACCTTCAGTGCCGATCAGGTGGATTTGGACTGGACGAGCCCGGACCTTCTCTTCGAATTTTTGGACATCATTCTTTATTATGTTTCGATTGGATGTAAAATTTTGCGATTGGATGCGGTTGCGTTTCTTTGGAAAAAAATCGGAACTGATTGTTTGCATCTGCCTGAGACCCACGAGATCATCAAATTAATCCGAAATTTCCTGGAGGTGGTGGCCCCGGATGTGGTCATTCTGACGGAGACCAATGTTCCTCACGCTGAAAATATTTCCTATTTTGGGAAAGGAGATGAAGCTCACGCGGTTTACCAGTTTTCCCTCCCTCCACTCTTGCTTCACGGGTTATTGCGGGGAACTTCGGAACATCTTACTGACTGGGCCACCAACCTGGCTCCTCCTCCCAAGGGTTGTCACTTTTTGAATTTTACCGCGAGTCATGACGGGGTAGGGGTGCGTCCATTGGAAGGTATCCTGCCCCACGATGAGATTCTTGGGTTGGCCGATGAGATTCGTCAAAAAGGAGGCTTCGTTTCGATGAGACGAATGGAAGACGGCTCCGAATCTCCCTATGAGTTGAATTCCACCTACTTTTCCGCGTTATCCGATCCTGAAAACGAGGATATGGGCATGGCCCGGTTCCAATGCTCACAGGCAGTCGCCCTTGCGATGAAGGGTATTCCCGCGGTCTATTTCCATTCTCTGTGTGGCACGCCCAATGATCTCGAAGGTTATAAGGTAACCAAGCGGAACCGCACCGTGAACCGGAAAAAATGGGCTCAGGATGAATTGAATCAATTACTTGATGATCAGGAAACATTGCCTGCACAAATTTTCTCCTGGTATTCCAGAACTTTGCGGATGCGTGCAGGGTGCCCGGCTTTTCATCCGGAGGCTCCCCAGGAGATCCTCAATTTTGGTTCAGACCTTTTTGCGGTTCGTCGTGATTCGACCGACGGAGGATTATCAGTTATTTGTCTTTTCAATTTTACATCTGAAGATTCCAAGGTTTCTGATATGAGCCTGCTTAATTCTCTATTTCCTGAGGGTAAGGCAAGAGACTTGATTAGTGGGGGAGAGATTGACTGGGGTAAGAAAGATGCCCTGACCTTGCGTCCCTATCAAGCCGTTTGGCTGAGCACATCTTGAACCTGATCTTACTGCCTGAGCCCGTCCCCCGGGTAAAATGGGATAAGTCCAGTGAGCTTTTTCATCACCTGCAAAAGACTCTGAAGGTCAGGCAGGGTAGCACGATTGATTGTGCCGTGGAGAATGGACCTCGTGGAAAAGGAACCATTGAAGTAATTGATGATGATGAGGTGGAAGTATCCTTTCAATGGAGTTCTCCCCATCCACCAGATTTCCTGCCTGTTCATTTACTTGTTGGCTTGTCACGCCCTCAAACCTGTCGGAAAATTCTGGAACAGGCTTCGACGATGGGGGTGGAAGAAATTCATTTCTTTGGGTCCCAAAAAGGTGAGCCTTCCTATGCTTCCAGTACCCTATGGACTACGGATGAATGGCAGCAGAAAATTAGGGCGGGGGTAGCCCAGGCATTTTCAAGCCATATTCCCATATGCAAGCATCATCAGGACTTGGAGAGTTTGCTTTCTGAAATTGAGGAGAAAAAGGGTATCAGGATCGGAATGGATAATTATGAGGCACTGGGTAAACTCGAGCCTTGTGCCGTTGAAGAAAGTGAATCTATTTTTTTGGCGGTCGGTGCGGAGCGTGGTTGGTCAGGAGACGAACGCAATCAACTTAGAGAAAACGGATTTACTCTGAAGCATCTTGGTCAACGGGTTTTACGGGTGGAGACGGCAGTGGTGGCGGCTCTTGGTATATTGGGGGTCGGTCTCGAAGAATAAAATAATTTATTCAGTTATTTTGAAGAAATGAAAAATAGGGGAGCCTTTTGCGGCTTTTCCTAATGTTCTGATCAATTGCCAACCTGTGGGTTCCTCGTATTCACCGGACGGGCATTCATGGACCAGGAGCGAATCGCGATGAACAAATTGATTCTTGCGAATTCTTGCGAATAATTTTTCGCGGAGCAGATCAATTTCCGCATAGGGAGGGTCCAGAAAGAGAATATCATATGATTTTTCTGGTGGAGCCTGGAGAAAATCAAGGACATCCCTCTGAATGACTTTGCCGACATTTTTTTTGAGCTGTGCACTTTTCAGAACTTTCGAAAGATTATCCTGCAGGTCTTTGGTAATCTTTCTGTTTTTTTCCACAAAAGAAGCCAGGGCGGCTCCGCGGCTTAGGGCTTCCAATCCGTAGGAGCCCGTTCCTGCAAACAGATCAAGGATACAGGCATCTTCCACTTGTTGCCCCAGGGAAGAGAACAACCGTTCACGGTTTGCTTCCGTCGCAGGTCGGAGTTCAGGTGCTTTTGTTGCACGCAGGGGAATACCCCTGGCTTTACCTCCACTTATCCTCATAAATCAACCAATGAAATTTTTTCTCATGATTTGCTTAAACTGATTCAAAAGGGATGGTTTGCCAAGAAGAGATCATTGATTTATCACCAAGTTTTATGTCTCGTGTAATACGAAGTTTTTATGATGGTCCTTTTAGTAAAGTCGGTGAGGAATTTCGGCTCGATCCCACCGAAAGTTATCACTTGGCGAAAGTATTACGAAGATCTGATGGCGATTTCATCGAATTACTGAATGGAAAAGGAGGTCGGGCTGAGGCCAAGTGCGTCCTTATTGGTGATAAAGAAGTAAGGGTGCAGATAACCAAGGTTTTCGAGGAAGAGAAAATAGAACCTCAGGTTACGATGGTTCTTGCCATGACCAAAGGTGGTAAGTGGGAAGAACAGATTAAACCACTCACGGAACTGGGTGTTTCCCGAATCAGTCCCATAATCACGGGTCGTACAGAAATCAAGCAGGGTGCTCCCTTTGACAAAAAAGTCGAGAAGTGGAATAAGTTGGCCATGGAAGCCTGTAAGCAATCAGGGAATCCATGGCTACCGCAGATTGATCGGCCTGTATCTTTCGATAATTACCTAAGGGAATGTTCGGAGAATATGGTGGTTGCGGGGCTCGCACCTAAGCTTACTCCCCTGCGGGTTGAAGACGGGAATAAAAGACTGAATATTCTGATCGGCCCGGAAGGCGGATGGACCGATCAGGAAGAAGAAGCTTTGTCCGAAAAAGGGGCTCAATTCTTTACTTTGGGCAGGTATACCCTGCGGGCCGAGACTGCCGCACTGACTGCTTTGGCAGTTGCACGAAGTCAGTTTCTTGATTAACTTTTAGGTTAATGTCAGAATTTACCGGAGAGCAAAAACTACGAATCGTTTTGGAATCGATTCTTCGCAATGTTCCGAAGAGTGAACAATGCCAGAAATACGGAATTACCGAAGCCGAATTTGACAGTTGGAATCATAAACTTGTTACCGATGGTGGACGGATTTATGATGAATATAAACCGGCTTCGAGTGCGGAACGTACTCCTCTAGGTACAAAACTGAAAAGTTTAGGTAAAGTAGGGATCATTCTTAGTATTTTGATCAATCTTGGAGCACTCTGTTTCCTTGGAGTTTGGCTTTTGACGGATGACGATGTGGAAACGGTCACAGCCCCGCTAACCGAAGTTGAAATTGTGGAGGATATTCCTGAGGCGTACACCGAACTGGAAAGTCCTATTGTCGGAGGTGGTAATTTGCCGAGTCAGGATAATGGTGAGCCAAAGGAAGATGATTTGGAAAGTTTTATTGCTGGGTTTGATTCACCACCAAATGATTCTAGTCTACCCTTGGAAAGTCTCTTGGCCGACCCCCTGACATTACCAAACCCAGAAGTTCTAAGTCCTGTGAACCCGGAGGATTTAAATGCGGAAGTCATGCTTTTCAATAAGGTTTATCAGGGAAAACATGTGGTTTATGTTCTGGATGCCAGTGTCTACATGGTCGAAAATAATCAAAGTGCTCAAAGGTTTGAGAAAATGAGGAGTGCCCTGATGGACTCGATCATAAATCTTTCCACTAATTCATATTTCAACCTCGTTATTTATTGGAACCTTCGGGAGGCAGCCGCTCTTGGCAGAACTATCATCCGGGCCAATCAGGAAAACAAAAAACTGGCTCTGGATTGGCTCTCGAGCCTCGATGGAGATTCTGCGAATTTAAAGGAAAAAAGAAATAGATTTTATCAAAAGGAACTACTTTTCGCCAATCCCTTACCTGGGATTATTGGGCCGTGGTACGGGGTGAGTACGGCTGTGAGTTATGATCCTGATATCATTTTTGTGCTTTCAGGAAATACCGCTGCTTTTGCTCCCAACGAAGTGCCCAAGTCGCACTACAGTCGCCTTGGCGTAAATCCTTTTGCATCCCCTGTTTCGAAGGATCAAAATAAAACAGTCGCTTCCTCAGTCAGCGATCTTACCCGGCAGACTGCTTTCAAATGGCTCTCATCCATAGAACCCCTTTCCAAACTTCCATCCAATCCCACGGAGGTCGAAGAGATTGCTCTTAAGCGTCTTGGTTTGTGGGGAGGCTCTGCATCTGTGAATGGAGGAATGTCAATTCCGTGGAAAAAAGTTTTTGAATTTTTTCTTACCGGTCTGGAATTCAACTTTTCAGAAGTTCCTAAAAGTCATTTCTTCGTCTATTTACCGGAGCACACGGCATGGCCACATGATCTTTCCCGGACCGTGCAAGACTTCGCTATCAGTTCGAAAGGTTCTTTTGTAATCAATCCGGACATTCCCTAGAGGGCTGACTTTACTTTGAGTTCTCTGTGAATTCGCTCCGACAAAAAGTTTTACAAGTAATGCCTTCCTTTTACATGCTCTGCATCGTTCTTCTTTCCTTTTTATTGACTGAGAAAGCTAATGCACAGATTCCCGACGAGCTTGCTCAGGTAACTCTATCTTCTGACTTTGAAACGGTGAGCCCTGGGGCTTCTGGTTGGCTAATCACTAGAGTCAAAGTGGAATCAGGATGGCATATGTATTGGAAGAATGCCGGTCAATCCGGTTATCCTACCACCATTGAATGGGAGGCGGATGGAGTCGAACTGGGACCACTGCAATTCCCTGCACCCAAGGCCTACGAATTTCTGGAAATGATCATCTATGTGCATGAGGGTGAAGTGGTTCTACTCACCGAGATGAGGGTCGATGAAGATTTTGACTCCGAGAACTTGGAGATTCGTGGAAAACTATCCACCTTGATCTGCAATGAGGAAAATTGCATCCCTTACGAAGCGGATCTTATTCTGGACATTCCACTGGGAAAGAAAAGCAACCCGATGCCCGCTGAGTCCTCACTCGTCAGCAAAGCCAAGGCCTCTTGGCCTGCTTTAGTTCCTGCTGATGCCCAATTTTCTGCCTTGCTCGAGGAGGGCTCGGCCGCATTCCAAATTTCTTACCCGGGTTTGTCTAAATTAAATATCAGTGAGTTCTATTTTTTCCCTGAAAGTGAATACCTCGGACATCAACTCAAACAGAGTTTCACTTTGGACGATGAAAAAGGAGTCCTGAACTTTTCTCTACCCGTAAATCCGGAATTAAATCCGCCCGAAAAACTGACAGGGGTGCTTACTCATCCCAAACTGGGTACAGGATGGGCCATTACCTGGGATATCGATTCCGTAAAGTATGGTAAGGGAGCTATGGGAAAGGCGACTGGAGCATCCGTTTACCAGCCCGTTCAGGATGATATGGGATTGGGAGTGCTGATGTTACTCTTGGGAATGGTGGTCATTGCATTGGCCGTTTGGCTATATGGAAAGGGTGGGGTTCCCGGAGCATCGATCAAATCCCGTAACCTTTACCGGATAGTTGCCTTGGTTGTGGCCGGTATTGGAGTTTGGCTGGCCTTTCCATCCAAGGATGTGCCTGGGGAGAAGAAAATTGAATGGGGCGTTTGGTCTCCGGAGTTGGAGGCAAAGCTGAAAGAGGAGGGAAAAGCAGTCTATGTTGATTATACCGCCAGGTGGTGTGCCTCCTGTATCGCAAATAAACGGGTCTACACTTTTGATTCCATGATCGACTTATTTCAGGAGAAAGAAATAGTTGCACTTCGTGCGGACTGGACAGACCGGGGACCGGTTATTCTCGACTCTTTACAGTCCTACGGACGCTTTGGGGTTCCCCTTAATGTTTATCATCCACCTGCGGTTGAAGGAGAGGAGGCTGGTTTACCGGTTCTTCTTCCTGAAATTCTTACGCGAAAGAATGTCAGGCAGGCGGTTGAGGATGGAAAAGTAGCTGAAGCGGAAGCTGAGCTCGGTTTTCTTGCCATTATTGGGTTTGCGGCACTCGGAGGCTTAATTCTCAATCTTATGCCCTGTGTATTTCCGGTGATCGGCCTGAAAGTGATGTCTTTCGTGAAGCAGGCTGGTGAGGATCCAGCACGCATCAAAAAACATGGGCTCATCTTCACCCTCGGGGTGATTCTTTCCTTTTGGCTGCTCGTGGGAACTCTTTTGGGGCTCCGGGAGACTCTTTCCGAAGATCTGGGGTGGGGGTTTCAGCTCCAGGAGCCTGTCTTTGTTTTTGCTCTCGCTGTCTTTCTTCTGATTTTTGCAATGAGTTTAAGCGGGGTCTTTGAGATTGGCATGTCCCTGACAGGGGTAGGATCAAAACTTACCCAAACCGGGGGGCTATCTTCATCTTTCTTTTCTGGGGTTTTGGCAACGGTGGTGGCTACACCCTGTATGGCTCCCTTCCTGGGGGTGGCGGTGGGAGCAGCTCTCACCATGGAGTGGTTACCTGCTTTTACGGTTTTTACCGCGGTGGCACTCGGATTATCGGCACCTTATCTGCTATTATCCATTTTTCCCAAATGGATGAGTCGTTTACCCAGGCCCGGTGCATGGATGGATACTTTTAAGCAGGCGATGGCTTTTCCGCTCTATGGTACGGTGGCTTGGCTTCTCTGGACACTACAAAGCCTCCTCTAAGTGAGGAGGCTTTGCCGTTAAAAGAAGAATTCTTGTTAGAAAATTAGAGAGCCTCTTCGCCCTGTTCTCCGGTACGAATACGCACTGCCTGTTCAACCGGAATAACGAAGACCTTTCCGTCTCCAATCTTCTCGGTCTTGGCCGCCCGCACGATCGTATCAATCACCTTGTCGGCAATATCATCGGGAACCACAACTTCGACGACCACTTTGGGTAAGAAGTCGATCGTGTATTCACTACCACGGTAGATTTCAGTATGACCTTTTTGACGACCGAATCCCTTGGCTTCCAATACGGTCATTCCTTCGATGCCGATTTCGGAGAGGGCATCTTTGACATCCTCTAGTTTAAAGGGTTTGATGACAGATTTGATAAGTTTCATATCGATATAAAAGAATAATAAAGATTAGATATTAATTGAGGGAATAACCATTCTCCCCATGTGCCGATTGGTCAAGCCCCTTTGTTTCATCGTCTTCAGAAACTCGGATTCCTCCAATAAAAGGAGACATGATCTTTACAATTAAGTAGGTGGCGACAACCGAAAGGGCAATAGCAGCCAGGCACCCCTGTGCTTGCACCACAAATTGCTCGCCGGCAGTGGCAGCATTGATTCCAAGTCCGCCCAAGGTTCCTTCGACTCCAAGGAAGGCTACAAGCAGTGTACCGAGGATTCCGCCCACTCCGTGAACCGCTGCCACATCGAGAGAATCATCGATGCCCATTGCCTCTTTGACAATGCTGCATGCGTAGTAGCAGACAAATCCGGCAGATGCACCGATAACGATTGCTCCGAGTGGTCCCACACTTCCGGAAGCCGGAGTAATCGTAGCCAATCCGGCAATCGTGCCGGTGACAATCCCAACGAGACCAGGCTTACCGGTTTTTCTCCATTCGACCAGCATCCATACCAAACTCGCCGTAGCGGCGGAGATATGAGTAACCAACATCGCCATACCGGCACTGGTATCGGCAGCACCGGCACTTCCGGCGTTAAAACCAAACCATCCTACCCAAAGCATGGCTGCCCCGGTCATTACCATTCCCGGATTATGTGGAGGTTTCAGGCTGCGTGGAAATCCCTGCCTGCGACCCAGCATGTAGGCAAGCGTAAGGGCTGAAGCTCCGGCGGTTGCATGAACCACAATTCCTCCGGCAAAATCAATCACTCCCTTTTCGGCGAGCCAGCCGCCACCCCATACCCAATAACATACCGGGCAATAAACGAGCACCAGCCACAGGCCGCTGAAAATCAGCACGGCTGAAAATTTAATTCTTTCCACGAAAGCACCCACAATCAAACCGGGGGTGATGATCGCAAAAGTCATTTGAAACATAATCCAAACCGTTTCAGGATGGTCACCATTTAGGTTTTCGATACTTAAGTGTTGAAGGAAAAAGGCATCGGTTCCGCCGATCCAGGCTTTTCCGCTTCCGCTGGTCAAGGCGAGGCTGTATCCCACCGCAAACCAGATAATTGAAGCAAGGCAGGCGATCGCAAAGCAATGCATGAGGACGGAAAGGACATTCTTTGACTGCACCAATCCACCGTAGAATAAGGCAAGACCCGGTAGGGTCATAAATAAAACGAGAGCCGTCGCGGTGATCATCCATGCAGTGTTACCCGAATCAAGACTGGCAATTTCTTCCTCCGCAGGGGCTGCAACTTCCGATTCAGTGGTTTCAACCTCTGAAGAAGAATCAGGCTGATCGTTGGGATTAACCGAAGATTCTTGAGATTCTTGCTGTTCGGGAGCAGGGGATGCAGCTGTTTGATTATTCTGACCAAACAGAGTCGAACTCCAAAAAAGAAAGGAGGCGAAGATAGCGAGGAATGGTTTCATTCTTATACTTGATTATTGGATTAGCACTTAGGTGAGAGAGGTTCTCACGAGGAAGTGAATCCATGTATGCAGGAATCATTCCATGAATACTTTTAATTATAAAAATGAATATCATGCATACATAATAACTGTCTATTTTTTGGTTCTGTCTATAATTTAGACACAAAAAAGACCCGGCTCCGAAGAACCGGGTCTTTAACATGATAAGAATAACTC
The DNA here is from genome assembly GCA_049598825.1 of Opitutales bacterium. GTDB lineage: Bacteria > Verrucomicrobiota > Verrucomicrobiia > Opitutales > Seribacteraceae > Seribacter. Next base: position 12,262 of record JBMYOA010000034.1, read on the forward strand.
TATTCGTTTGTGTTCAAATCTTAGAGAGCTTCTTCTCCTTTTTCGCCCGTTCTTATTCGTACCGCTTCCTCAATCGGTAGAATAAATACTTTTCCGTCACCGATCTTTCCGGTCTGTGACGCACCTACAATGGCGTCGACCACTTTGGTTACGAGGTCATCCGCGATTGCGATTTCAATTTTTACCTTGGGTAGGAAATCGACCGTGTATTCGCTTCCACGGTAGATTTCAGTGTGCCCTTTTTGCCTTCCGAAGCCTTTCACTTCAGATACGGTCATGCCTTCGACTCCGATTTCAGAAAGAGCATCTTTCACTTCCTCGAGTTTGAATGGCTTAATAATGGCCTTGATAAGTTTCATAGTGATAATTCCTTTTTTCGTATTGTGAGTTGATTATGAATCAGGATCCGTAGGCTTCCTGACCGTGCTCAGCGATGTCAAGACCACGATCCTCTTCTTCTTCGGATACGCGAACCCCCATTACTGCTTTGAGGATAGAGAATACGATGTAAGCGAACGCAAAGGCAAACACACTGACAAGCAATGCACCCTTGAGTTGTACCATGAAATCAAATCCGTCTGCAAAGATGGCGGTGGCAATGGTTCCCCAGATTCCGCAAACACCGTGTACGGAGATCGCTCCCACTGGATCGTCGATTTTGGCCTTGTCGAGAGAGATAATCGAGAAGACCACGATCACACCAGCAATGAAACCAATGATTAAAGCACTAGTGACTGAAATAACATCCGCATTTGCGGTTATTCCTACAAGACCGGCCAATATTCCATTCAATGCCATGGATAGATCTGGTTTCTTTAACATGAACCATGATATCGCAATGGCACCGAGGGCACCAGCAGTAGCTCCGAGTGTGGTTGTGGTGAATACCAATCCTAAGGCGCTTGGTTCAGCGGAAAGGACGGAACCTCCGTTAAATCCATACCATCCGAACATCAGGAGGAATACTCCAATTGCTGCCAGGGGAAAACTGTGGGCAGGAATCGGTTTGATACCGCTTTCAGTGTATTTTCCTTTTCTTGGTCCGAGAACCATTACACAAGCAAGAGCACCAAATCCTCCGAATGCGTGAACAACTGTGGAACCTGCGAAATCTTTGAAGCCCATCTCTGCAAGAACGCCTCCACCCCAGTGCCAGGAACCTGCTACTGGATAAGCAACACCTACGAAGATGACTGCGAAGATCATGAAAGAGCTTAGTTTAACACGCTCGGCAACAGCACCTGATACGATCGTAGCACCGGTTGCGGCAAACATGGCCTGGAAAATAAAGTCACCAAAACCAGTCATGGCTAGACCCAATCCTCCGTAGCCCCAGGTGTTTCCACCATCAGCATTAAGATCGCCGATCATACCACCCCAGCTAAACCATCCATTGAAGTCACCTGGGTAATGCGTGTTAAAACCGAAGAATGCATAGGTGATCACACCAATTGAGATGATGAAAACATTCTTAAAGAGAACATTTACCACATTCTTTTGTTGGCATAGACCGGACTCTAAGGTCGCAAATCCCAAGTGCATTAAGAATACAAGTGCAGCCGCGATGACTGTCCATAACATCGAAGTCGTGAAAAAGTCATAAGCAGGGGCATAGTCGCCCTGAGCCTCAAGCAATTCCAAGTAATCATCGACAGGACCTGCTTCCTCTTCGGCGGGTGCTTCCGCCGCGGCTTCTTCAGGAGCGGCCTCTTCGTGATCATCTGCGTGAGCCGGAACGGCGTAAGAAAAAAGCAAGGTGGCTGCCAACAGGAAGAACTTCCATGGAGCAGCTCCGATGCTTGAGTTTGATGCGAGTTTTTTTCTCATTATATTACTTGTTGATTTTCAGTTAGTTATCTAGTTGTAAGATAAAATTTCCATACATTTTGCAAATCGTATGCCAAAAATTGAAAAACATTTAATCTGCTCGTTTTTTCTCAGTAAAATTTTGGTGATTGAACAAAATATGTTCATCATAATTAAGAATACCATTGATTCATTTTAGACAGATTTCCTATTACTCTGCTTTGTCATCGTCTTGATACTAAGAAATTTTGGTATCGTTCATTTAGTCGGAATAAACCAAGCAGAAAATTTATCAGTCGTTCTATGTTGAACGATGGATTCCTACCTTTTTTCGTCGTTCTCCATCGAAATGATAATTCAAAAAGAATTTATCACATATCTACTCACTCTTTTCTTTGTGAGATATTTACTGGATCACTAACCACAGGTCTGTAAAATCTAACAGATCAGTTTTTCGGAGTTTTTCAGATTTTACGGATTACATCGACGCAACATTCCTTGCTTGAAGTGACAAGCAGGGCAATATTTGAAGGTCTAAAACCGTTCTAAGCGTCTTCGGCTATAGACTGGACTTTGAGGTCGCGAAGTTGTCGATTAGTGGCCGTCCCAGGACTGTCGGTCATGAGATCCTGTCCCTTTTGAGTCTTGGGGAAGGCGATGACATCCCGGATACTTTCCTTGCCCGCCAAAATAGTGACCAGACGGTCGAGGCCGAGGGCAATACCTCCATGGG
>JBMYOA010000035.1:0-14760 GCA_049598825.1 Opitutales bacterium
CTTTTTGTCTTAGGTGGTTGCTTTACCGCTTCTCCGGATGACGATCGTATGCCCCAAGGTCGCCCCGCAAGCTGGGAGTACAGTCTACCGGGTGGCTTTGATCGCGGTGGTTTTAACCGCTAAGCTCCCATAACAGCCACATCATTGGCCACTATGGGTGATACTGGCTGCCTGTATCTTGTTGCCACTCCTATAGGTAATCTAGGAGATTTTACGGATCGTGGAAAAAAAGTCCTCAGTGAGTGTGATCTGATTGCTTGTGAAGACACAAGAGTAACTAAAAAACTACTTTCTCACCTTGAGCTGAGTAAGCCCATGATCTCCTATCGTGAGGAGAATGAAAAGAAGCAATCTGAATTCCTCGCTGACGAAATTTCAAGGGGTCAACGAATTGCATTATTATCCGATGCGGGATACCCGGGGATTAGCGATCCTGGGTTTCGCTTGGTGCGGGAATGTCGAAAGCGAAATATTGAAATTATACCCGTTCCTGGTCCTAATGCGGCGATCACTGCCCTTGCCGCATCGGGATTGCCTACCCACCATTTTCTTTTTCTTGGCTTCCCGCCAAAAGGAAAAGTGGCATTTGAAAATTTGCTGCGGAAATGGGAGGAGTTCGAGGGATCTTTAATATTTTATCAGTCGAAATATAAAATGGAATCCACGTTCGAAATCTTAAAAAAAGTCTACGGGGATCAGCGATTTCTCGCGGTTGCTCGAGAGTTGACCAAAATTCATGAAAGTATCGTCGTGGGAACCATATCATCTGTGCATGAGAAAAGTCTAAGCTCTAGCCAAAAAGGTGAATTTACCTTGGTTATTGCTCCTCGTGATTTTGTTTTATGATCCAACAGACTAGTGGTCTCAAAGTTGCTGTTATTGATGTCGGTTCGAATACGTCCAAAATCCTCATTTCTCAGTTTGATCAAAATGGCTCCCTAACTCCAACCCTAGAAAAAAGCTTTCCCTGTCGCTTGATTTCCTCTGAATCCCAAAAGCTTGGGGTTATTTTACCCGATCAGCTCAAGCAGTTACTGGCAGTGTTAGAGCAATTAGTCAGTATTTCGGAGGAAGAATCTTCCGATCACTTAACTCTTGTGGCTACGGAGGCCATCCGCAGATCAACTAATCAAGAAGAGATTAAAAAAGTGATCGAGGAAAAGTTTGCTCACAAACTTCATGTATTAAGCGGGCAGCAAGAGGCGGAACTGATAGCTGATGGTGTACGTTTTGATCCATTAATAAAAGGAGAAACACATCTGCAGGTTTTCGATTTGGGTGGTGGAAGTCTTGAGATTATTGAGAGCCTGGATGGCCATTCAACTTTTGCTAAAAGCGTACCGTTAGGTGCTCTTGCTCTTGCGGAAAGACTCAATGTTTCAAGTGAAAATCCACTCAGTCTTTCTACAGTGGAAGAGTTGAATGATTACCTTTTATCTGAAATATCTAAGGTGGGCTTAACTAAGGGAAATACAGCCAAATTAATTGGGCTGGGCGGGGCAATTTTTTTCATGAGGAAGATTCTTGCGGAGCAAAGAGGTGTAGAGTTTGAAGATTGTAATCAATTCACCTTAGAGGAAATTTCTGCTCTGACAGATGTATCCTGCGGGATGTCTATGACCGAGCGTATTTCTGCTTTTCCCGATTTACCATCTGATCGTGCGGATGTTTTTCCACTCGTTTGCCTGGTGGTTAAACAGCTTATGCAGGTAGCAGGCAAAGAGCACTTTTATCATTCATTTTGTAACCTAAGATACGGCGTAGCTTCCAATATCGCTAAATTCAAAGACTCAGCTAGTTGTTTTTTTGATTAATCGATATTCAAAAGGTTCTAAGTTTGTGATTCGGTTCAATTCTGATGATCCCGGAAGCAAAATCTCCTGATTTTGCCAATGCAGTGGAAGTTCCACTTCTTTAGAGACTTGATGAGGGTTGCATAAAAACAAATATTCTTCCTCCGCCTGATTATGTTTTATGACTAGGTTGAAAATATCTGTACAGCCCACTTCAATTTCTGAGTAACTACACTCACCAAAAGCTTTCGGGCGGGTAAACAAACCTCGTTTTGATTGCCTGAACTTGATGACTTCGCAGACTGAATCATGCACACTTTTATATTTCTCAAGTCTTTGATAATCGAGAGCATTGACATCTCCATTTTGATAAGTGTTGCGAATGCCTCGCTTGCTTCTAAGAAAGTCCTGTCCGGCTGAAATCATCGGGATACCGGGAGAAAGTAAAAGAATGATCATGGCTAGCTTAGCCTGTTCGATGGCATTCTTTGGTGGGTGCATGCCCCCTGTCTTGCTATCACTACAAATACGGTCGATGAAGGCATAGTCATCATGGGACTCAATGTATTGAAGGGATTGCCAGGGATAGAGATTTTCCGGATCAAGCTTACCTTGAAACAGCGAGGAGATTTTTTCCTTCCCCACTCCTTCTTTGACGAATGCAAGTAGGGATTCCCGGCAGCGATCGCTCCATAAGGAATACCCGGTTTGGTTTATCTCTACAGGTAATCTTCCCCTGAAACTCCAAGGCTCCGCAATTAAGATAATATTGGGATTTAATTTTTTCAGTTCAAATTCAATTTCAGCAAGTAATTCAGTTCCCAATAATTCAGCCAAGTCGAAACGAAATCCGTCAATTTGATAATTTGATACCCAATGTTTGAGGCTATCAATAATCATTTTTTTAACCGGTTGAGCGTCGCAATTTAGATCGTTTCCACAACCACTATGATTGGTTAATCTTCCTAAGTCGTCCGTTGAAAGGTATAGTTCCCGATCCAGGTAAAGTAAGTGATTGGGTATCCCGACATGGTTGTAAACAACATCGAGAATGACGGCTAGGTTGGCCTTGTGAAAAGTAGATACGAGTTTTTTGAATTCATCGGAGGCAACTTCGGGACTGGTGGCATAGTCGGATGCCGGAGAGAAAAAATTTACAGGCATATATCCCCAATGGTATTCATTTTTTGAACGGGAATCGAATTGGTGGACCGGTTGCAGTTCGATCGCATTTACCCCCATTTTTCGGATGTAGCAGTCCTCTGACTCCAACCAACGGGTTAGTCCTGAAAACCCGATCCTTTCCGGTTTGGACAAATCAATCGGAGCATTTTTCAAAAGATCACGAATATGCCCTTCCATAATTATTAAGTCATGGGCTTCGGGGGCAGAGAATGGTACGGTTGAGAATTCGGTCGATTTAAAGAGGGAACGACTGATTATGCCGGGTCCTTCACGGTCTACACAGCTTTTTGCATATGGGTCTAAAACTTGTTTTGTAAAAGATTTAGCCTGATGGCTTCCAGGTTTGTGGGTAACTTCGTAATCATAATAAAGAGTATCGGTAGGCTTCTTTATTTCACTTTCCCAAACCCCGTCTTTCCCAAGCACCATTTTCTGGATTGCTACATTATTTGCAAATTTTGCTTCTTTAGAAGTTCGAAGATTAACCTGATGAGCTCGGGGGGCAAAAAGTCTGAATGTCCCTTCATTACCCACTTCGGAATAGCCGAGGTTTTCCGGACGCAAGGAAGTCCATTTGCTAAGTGGTTGAGGATTATCCTCCTCGATAATACGAAAAGATAAAATATCTTCCCCTGTCCTGCGAATATCGAAAATAAAATTCGACACACCGGGCATCGATTCTTCCTGCGAGGGGATAAAGTCAGCGGGTCCTAACCACTGGCCATCAGATGTCTTAAATTTAAAAGGAAATCGATTCTCCAAAGAAAGCTTATTTAGGTCAATCGAGCATGCGAGAGTGCCCTGTTCATCTTTATTTAGCTTCCACTGTTCGGAGGAAGTTTCATCTTGCAGCCAATTATTTAAGTCACACGCCACATAAATTTCGGTATTTTTTGGATTCCCAGTCATATCCACGATGGGGTCAACTGAGAATCTTATTACATTTCCATATATTGCATATCCGGCGAGTTTGGTCCGTTGAATCTTTTCCAGCAGATTAAAATCCGTACCTAAAAGTCCTGCTTCCTCTACTAAATCTTCTGGTAGCCGATCATTCTCCCAGTCTTTCTCAAGAAAAACCAGTCCCTGACCGTTTATTCCGGTCCACACTTTACCACCACGCTCATACACCTTTGTGGTCACTAGGGCATTCCTCATCCGTCGCCAATCGAAAAATTTTGCGACTTACAAGATTTTCCGTATTCAAGAATGAGAATGACTGAATCAAAAGAAAAAATCCTGGTCGCCCTTTCCGGGGGGGTTGACAGTGCGGTTGCCGCGATGTCTCTCCTCAAGGCCGGTCATGAGATCGAGACGGTTTATGTCAAAACATGGGATCATGAGGAGGATTTGCTTGGTGAATGTCCGGGTGCTCAGGATTTAAAAGATGCTCGGGCAGTAGCTGATAAGCTAGGGATTCCCTTTCGTATCCTTAATTTAATGGATTTTTACCATCATCATGTGGTGGACCCAATGATTCAGGGCTATGCTCAAGGCATCACGCCCAATCCCGATGTTTTATGCAACCGGGAGATGAAATTCGGAGCGTTGCTTGATTATGCCCTAAATGAGAACTTCGACGCTTTGGCTACCGGACACTACTGCAGGAGGTTGGTTACGAATGATGGAAGAGTACAGCTATGGGAAGGGCTTGATAAGAACAAGGACCAGTCCTACTTCCTGTCAAGAATTACTCAAGAACAGCTCTTTCGGGCCAGGTTTCCTTTGGGAGAAATTGATAAAGTGAAAGTTAGGGCCCTTGCAAAGAAGTATGACTTACCTGTCGCTGATAAGAAAGACAGTCAGGGAATTTGCTTCCTTGGCAAGGTGAAGGTTCCTGAGTTTCTTTCAAATTTCATCGAAGATCAACCCGGGGAAATTATTACGGTTGAGGGTAAAATCGTGGGTAAACACAAAGGGCTTCATCGCTACACACTTGGACAGCGCCGTGGCATTGGAGTCCCCTCCAATACAGATCATGAAAATTTTGTGGTTACTGGCAAGGACCAGGCATCCAATCGTCTGATTGTTGCCTTTGAGAATACTGATGAAATCACCTTGTGGGGGCAATCTTATGAAATCTCTGACTTGTCTTTTTTAGAAAAACTGGATCTGTCCACTTCACTTTCTCTTTTGGCAAAACCACGCTATCGTGATCCATCCACTTCGATTTTATTGGAGAGTCAGGACAGCGGTAATGCCAAAATTACCTTTTCGGAACCTCAGCGTGCTATAACCCCAGGACAGGTGTTGGCACTCTATAAAGGCGAGCAATTAATCGGATCCGGAATTTATTCCCTACAGGAGAATGGGCGAGCTTCCCTTTCCGCTTGATTTTGGCGTCAGATTTGCAATAGGTTTTCTAATTCATGCGACTAAGGATTTCTAAAACCACTCGGTCTAAACTGCCTATACCTGAAGATCAGGCTCCGCTGAAAACTGCGGAGAACCTGGAAGAGTATCTACAGTCTGCCATTTCCTTTTTGCAGACTCAGGAAGCAGTGCTTGAGAGAATTTTAACAATCCTTGAGGAAATCGCAGAACTTGAGCCCACCATGAAAGCGGATGTTATCCGTAATGTAACACCGCAACAGGAGGAAAGCTCAAAACAAAGGTTTAAGCAACTCAGGCGGGAACTGAAGGGGTTGGCTAAGCTGAAATTTAATGAAAAACCGCTCTTTAGTAGTAATGGAAGCGACACCTCTTTTAAATTATTTAAAAAAGCAGGTTCCAGTGCGCCTGAAATTCGTCAGCCTGCTGCCAAAAAATACCTGGAACCGGTCAAAGTGGTTAAAGATAAGCTGAATTCAGATGCCCTGAGGCAGTCTTTGCAGGCGATGCAGGAGATGCTTGGACAGTCCGATGCTGCACAAAGTGATTTACAGACCAGTTTTTCCGCTTTGGCGAAGGAGCCAGATTCCGTTAAAAAGCTTAGCTTTGTTGAGGAACGGGTAAAAACATGGGTATCGGAAGTCATCGAAGGTCAGGATGGTCTGAGCGTTCAGGCACATCTTTTAACGAAACGGGTAGATGGCTTAATCGAAGGAACTTCTATCGACCCTGAGTGAGACCCAATCCCTCATCTTCCTCTAATGAGGGAAACAGCACTCCCAAGCCTTTTCTGGGAATTCACTATGTAAATTGCGGGGCATATGGGAGAATTTATAAAAACAAAAGAGGCGATTCTTATGTAGGGCATTGCCCACGCTGTATGCATCCCGTTCGGGTGAGGATTGGACCCGGGGGAAGTGGTCATCGTTTTTTCAAGTGTTTTTGCCCCTAGATGTCAGAAGAAAAATCTCCGGGACTAACCAACATTGCAGCGAAGATAGTACCAGGTCATGGGATTGCCTCGGGTAAAACAAAAGACAGCCGGTTTCCTTCAGGTACCATCTCTCTGCAAATGCCCCACTTCGAATCTGAGGGCTTTTCTGGCAAGTCATTACATCAGGGAACTTTGAATCTCGATGTCTCCCCCTACTCTTTCATCCTCGGCATTCCGTCTTATCAATTCTCTCAAGTCAAATGGTGCGAGGATTTACCGCCTGAGAATTTCTCTTTTTTTCCCTGCCGTCTCATCGATCCATTGGATGATAACCGCAAAGAGTACCCAAGCTATGTTTACTGGCCTCACCCTTCGACCAAACCTGGCTTTGAGCAACCCCCTTGTGTGTTAGAACTCTTGGCTCCTTACATTCCCGATGTTCAGTACGGCCAGTCCCTTTTAATCAAATCTGAACCGAAAATAATCCGCTTTGAATGAGAACTGCCAAGGATTGTTTGAGGGCAGTTTGTTAACTTTTTTCGGCTTTTCCTTGTTTTCGTTTGGGTAAGCCAATACAGAGTTAATTCATAATCAATGGAAAATCTTAATTTCGCTACCCGCTGGAACATCGACGAAGTCGATGCCAACTACATAAAGTGGTTGAAGGAACCCTCGTCTCTCGATTCTTCCTGGAGAATTTTTTTTGAGGGCTTTCACTTAGGCTCTGATCGGCAAGAGTCTCCAGTCGACCATGGTATTCAGCCCGAAACTGACAAGAAATCACCTCTTCCCAGCAACGAAGATGCCATCGAGAAGCATGCCCGGCTTTACGGGGCTATTTATTCCTATCGAGATATTGGGCATACACAGGGAACCTTCGATCCTATTAAAGAAGAAGTCGAAGAAAACCCCAGACTGAGCATGGCCAGGCTTGGATTTGATCCCGCCGACCTCAAAGAGGTTCATTTTACGGGTAATTACCTTGGTGGTGTCCGTATGCAAATAGGCGAAGTTTTTGACCGGCTCAAAAAGACCTACTGTGGAAATGTAGGTGTTGAGTATTTACACCTCCAGGCGACCGAGAAAAGGCGCTGGATCCAGTCAAAAATTGAGCCCAACGATAACCAGCCCAATTTTTCGCATGATGAAAAACTACGAATCCTCCGTAAAATTATCCAGGCGGAAGAGTTTGAGAATTTTCTTCACACCCGCTATGTCGGGCAGAAAAGATTCTCTTTGGAGGGAGGGGAATCTCTCATCACCGCCTTGGATTCGATTTTTCAGAAGTGCCCCGACGAAGGGGTCGAGGAGATTGTAATGGGCATGGCCCATCGTGGCAGGTTAAATGTTTTGGCCAATGTCATGGGAAAATCCCATGAATTTATATTTCGTGAATTTTCGGAGAATTTTGTGCCTGATGGTGCTCATGGGAGTGGAGATGTTAAATATCATCTCGGCTATGAATCGGCACGCACCACCTCAAGTGGTCAGCAGGTCGTTATTCATCTTTCACCTAACCCGAGTCACCTGGAGGCAGTCAATGGTGTGGTTGAAGGTAAAGCACGGGCTCGGCAGAGACTGCGAGGAGACACGGAAAGGCGTCGTGTCTTACCCATCCTAATCCATGGCGATGCTGCGATGGCCGGACAGGGAGTGGTCGCGGAAGTATTTAATTTTTCGAAATTACCCGGTTACCGTACTGGGGGAACTGTCCATGTGGTGGTAAATAACCAGATCGGATTTACCACCGATCCCACCGATGCCCGTTCAAGCCTCTACTGTACGGATGTGGCCAAGATCATTGAAGCTCCCATCTTTCATGTGAATGGAAATGATCCACTTGCCGTGGCGATGGTTGCAGAGCTCGCTCTCGCCTACCGTCAAAAATTCCAGGAAGATGTCGTGATTGATATCAACTGCTATCGCAAGCATGGGCACAATGAGGCGGATGATCCAGCCTTTACCCAGCCCATCCTTTACCAGCGAATCAAGCAGATGTCACCGATCTCGAGCATCTTGACCGATCAACTGGTTAAAGACGGGGATCTTGATCAGAAAGAGTCGGACGAGATCCACAAACGGCTTCGTCGGCAATTGGATGCCACTCTCGAAAAGGTCAAGACCATCAAGAAGTCCAGCACCTTCGAGGGTTCTGTCGCGATCCGTCAGATACCTTACGATTTTGCTCCCGTTGAAACCGCCGTTGCCAGGAAAGACTTGGAAAAAGTGGCGGGTGCTTTGACTCATTTTCCGGATGGTTTTAATCTGAACCCGAAAATTAAAAGGCAAATTGAAACCAAGGCCAAGAATTTCAAAAGCGGTCGCGGAATCGACTGGGCCATGGCTGAACAATTAGCTTTTGGTTCCCTACTTCTTGAGGGGACTGCGGTAAGACTGTCCGGGCAGGACAGTGAACGCGGTACCTTCAGTCATCGACACGCTGCCTGGTACGATTCCAAGGATCGAACCCGCTATGTTCCCCTGCTTGAAATGGAAGACCGCAAGGGAAAATTTTGCGTCTACAATTCCCTTCTTTCCGAAGCCGCCGTACTGGCCTTCGATTATGGATATTCCCTCGATTATCCAAGTATGCTTTCCATTTGGGAGGCTCAATTTGGGGATTTTGTAAATGGTGCCCAGGTGATCATCGATCAGTTCATTATGAGCGGAGAGGATAAATGGGGAGCCGTTTCCGATTTGGTTCTTTTGCTGCCCCACGGGTTTGAGGGGCAAGGGCCTGAGCACAGCTCGGCACGTTTGGAGAGATTTTTACAGGGATGCGCGGAGGATAATGTAACGGTTGCCAATATTTCGACGCCTGCCCAATACTTCCATGCGCTCCGTCGTCAGAAGATTAAGGAATACGCCAAGCCCCTGATTGTTATGGCACCCAAAAGCCTGCTTAGGCACAAGCTATGTGTTTCAGATTTGAAAGAGTTCACTCATGGAAAGTTCGAGGAGTTCATCCCAGACCCCACTCCTCCCAAAAGTCCGCACACATTGGTCCTATGCTCAGGCAAGGTTTATTACGACCTTTTGGAGGCGAGGGAGGCGATTCGCTCGCCAAAGGCATCGATTATGCGGGTCGAACAATTTTATCCCTTTCATGCTGATAAATTCCGCGACCTGCTAAAACCCTATGCGAAGGTAAAGCGTTTGGTTTGGTGTCAGGAGGAACCGCAAAATATGGGGGCGTGGTCCTTCCTTTTCCCGATTATTGAAGAGGTAATTGGGAGAAGACCGGATTTTGTGGGTCGAAAAGCCACCGCAAGTCCGGCCACCGGGTCACTTACCTTGCACAAACGTGAACAGGCAGAGCTCATTGCCGATGCTCTGGGTGAAGCCAGCGTCCAATCAATATAATAAACACACTAATTTACTATGTCTAAAGAAGTCATTATTCCCGCACTCGGGGAATCCATAACCTCAGGAATTCTTTCCAGTTGGAAAGTGAAAGAGGGTTCATATGTCGAGCTCGACCAGCCCATCTACGAACTGGAAACCGACAAAATTACTCAAGAAGGTCTGGCGGATGCATCCGGGATTATTAAGTTTCTGGCACAGGAGGGCGATGAAGTTGAGATCGGCGCCACCATTGCCACGATTGATGAGTCGGCAGATTCGCCCTCTTCTTCTGCTGATACTGAGGAAACGGAGGAGGCACCTGCTCCTGTTCCGTCACCTGAAGTGAAACCCGAAATTTCCAAAGCACCCGTTTTGGATGAAGTAAAGCTGGAGCCGGCTCCCTCCCCCGAGCCGGATAACGCACCACAAGAACCGGGCTACTCACCGGCAGTGCGTAAGCTCTTAAATGAAACCGGCATTGATCCATCCACTATAAAGGGAACTGGTAAAGATGGCCGAATCACCAAAGGGGATGTGCTCAAGGCACAAAACCTGCCTGCACAGATATCAGCTCCTGTGGCAGCTGCGCCTCAACCCACTCAAGCAGCACCTGCACCCCCTTCTCAAGGAGATCGGGTGACCCGCCGTCCGCTTACTCCAATTCGTCGAAAGATTGCCTCCCGCCTGGTCGAAGCCCAGCAAACTGCTGCGATTCTTTCGACCTTTAATGAGGTCGATTTATCTGCCGTGATGGCCCTGAGAAAAGCCCACCAGGATGCCTTTGTGAAGGCAAATGGAGTGAAGCTCGGCTTTATGTCCTTTTTCGTAAAAGCAGTGGTGCATGCCTTGAAAGCTGTTCCTGGGCTTAATGTACGGATTGAAGGGGACCAGCTGATCGAGCATCATTATTACGATATCGGCGTGGCCGTTGGCACGGAGAAAGGACTGGTTGTCCCTGTACTCCGTGACTGTGATCAGATGAATTTTGCCCAGATTGAGCAGGGAATCGTGGGGTATGCAGAAAAAGCAAGAACCGGCGGTATCACGCTCGCGGACATGCAGGGAGGGTGTTTTACCATTACCAATGGCGGAATCTATGGGTCTTTGCTTTCTACCCCAATTATCAACCCTCCCCAAAGCGGGATTCTGGGTATGCATTCGATTCAGGAACGCCCGGTCGTTCGGAACGGTGAGATTGTCGCCCGTCCGATGATGTACCTCGCTTTGTCCTATGACCATCGTGTGGTCGACGGGAAGGAAGCGGTCACCTTTTTGGTGAAAATCAAAGAGGCAATCGAGGAACCTGCCCGTTTGGCACTGGGGGTCTAAGCAATGAGCGGGGACCAAACTTTTGATGTTATTGTAATTGGTGCAGGCCCGGGTGGATATGTCTGTGCCATTCGTTGTGCCCAGTTAGGACTGAAGACGGCACTCGTTGAAAAAAATCCCAGGTTGGGCGGTACCTGTCTCAATGTTGGCTGTATACCAAGCAAGGCTTTACTACATTCCACGGAAATTTTTCATGAGATTAAGGAGCATGCCTCTTCACACGGCATCGTTTACAAGGGATTGGAGCATGATTTATCCGCCCTGATGAAGAAAAAAGATGGGGTGGTTAATCAACTTGGGAAGGGCGTGCGTGCCCTGGTTACCAAGAAAGGGGTTACTTGCCTGGAAGGCACCGCCCGTATTCTGGGGAGCGGACGAGTTGAGGTGACTGAAGGAAAATCTGAGGGCAGTTATTCCGCAAAAGAAATTATTATCGCAACCGGCTCAAAGCCGATCGAATTACCCTTTTTGCCGTACGATGGTAAGCATATTGTTCACAGCGATCATGGTATCGCCTTTGAGGAGGTTCCTTCCAAAATGGCGGTTATTGGAGCCGGTGCCATTGGTTTGGAACTGGGGTGTGTCTGGTCTCGATTGGGTGCGAAGGTGGAAATTATTGAATTTCTGCCTGAGATTTGCCCACAACTGGACCCTGAAATGTCTAAGGTCGCTCGGAAAATATTTGAAAAACAGGGTCTTACTTTTCGTCTATCCACGAAGGTTACCTCCGCCGATACCGGGAAAAGTAAGGCAACGCTTACTCTTGAATCTGAAAAAGGCACCGAAGAGATTTCCGTCGATCGGGTGCTGGTAGCCGTCGGTCGTGGTCCATCCACAGATGGACTTGGTTTGGAGGAAGCGGGCGTCACTTTGGATGAGCGTGGCCGGGTCACGGTAGATCATGCATTTAATACCAACTTATCTGGTATTCGGGCAATTGGGGATGTGATTCACGGCCCCATGCTTGCTCACAAGGCAGAGGAAGACGGGGTTGCCTGTGCCGAGATCATAGCGGGACAAAGCGGTCATGTAAATTACGACATGGTTCCAGGCGTTATCTATGTGGATCCGGAAATTGCCAATGTGGGCTTATCCGAAACCCAGGCAAAAGAAAAAGGGTTGGAAGTTCGCAGTGGTTCATTCCCCATGGCCGCAAACGGCAGGGCCTTGGCTACAGGTGCCACCGATGGCATGGTCAAAGTGGTGGCAGATGCACACACCGACAGGCTGTTGGGAGTTCAGATCGTGGCACGTGGGGCATCGGAATTGATCGCCTCGGCCGTTTCCCACATGGAATATGGTGGGTCTGCAGAGGATCTGGCCCGTACCATTCATGCCCACCCCACTCTTTCGGAATCCCTTAAAGAAGCGGCCTTGAGTGCGGATGGCCGTGGTCTGCACAGTCTCTAAGGATTCAAGGAGTCCAAAGGGAGAGATTTCCTTTTTTCTCCTGAATCCAGTTCCCATGCCTGGGAAGGTATAAAAAGATATTTTTCGCTGTCTGGTGAAGGCTCTAGCTTTCCTTTTAAGATCAGCGTACCTGTGTTTTGTTTGGAAAGTCGGATCTCATAGATTCCAGGTAGTAATTTAAAATTACGGTTTCTATTTGGCCAGTTGGTTCGCTCAAAGATAATTTCATTACCTGAATCACTCTTATGAATAAGGATTTTACCCAAGGAATCACCTTTTTCATTGAAGATAAAACTCGTTTCAGGGGCTTGGAGTACTGATTTCCAGTCTGGCTTTCTTTGAGGAATGGATAAGGCTGCAGACTGATCCTGTTCATCCATCCTTGCTCTTCTGTCCGCAGTGTTCTTTGTGTGACTTGGAGCTGAAAGATAAACGGGCGGGCTTGCTTTTGATTGGATGCGGGGAGGTGGTGAGGAGAAAGCATCGGCAAGAGAGGCTTGGGAATCCTCCTTTTGGGCCAGGGCCAACAACCCTCCGATATCAGGTTGGTCGGAACTTACATTGCTGTCCCTGATTCTCTTCATTAATTCTTTTCCATCGGGTAACTGCTCAACCGCTTGTTGCTCCAATGCTTTGATTTCACTGCTTGTTCGTAACGCAAGGGTTTGGTTGGCACTGGCTGCAATCGATTCCTGCAGGGCAACTTCTGCCTCTGCGGTGGGGAGAATATCTGAGGTCTTGGTTTTTTCAAACGCCAATACCGGACTACTTTTATCAGCTATTTCAGCAGAGATATTATTTTCACTTATCGGGGCGGAGGCATACGATGCCTCGGCTTTTTCCGCGTTATCTTTTTCGGGATTACCCCAGTAAGCGATGAGAGCAGCAACGGCGGCCGCTGCTAAAGGAGCCCAATAAATGAGTTTGGGATTCTTGGTTTTACTTGGTTTGGCCATAATATCCTCCTTTTCATTGGGTGTTTTTTTCTTAGACAAATGTTTGTCCATTAGTGCTTTAACTTCTGCTTTTTGATTCGTGGACAAATGGCATTCATTTTCAGGGAGACTGGCCTCACTTCCCTCGGTGAGTGATTCTTCAACCAGTCCGATTACTTGACCAAGCCTGATTTTCTCGGTCTGCCAGTTGGGGTCTTCCCGGCATAATTTTTCCACTTCAAAGGCCTCTTCCCCGCTGCATTCACCAAGCAGGTATGCGAGGATTTTTTCTTCCATATCATTTTCGCTCATGAAGTGATTCCCTCCGATTTTAGTTCGTCAGCCAAAGACCGTAGTAAATGATGAAGCTTGTAGCCCACATTCCCCTCCGTTAGTCCGGTTTTTTCAGATATTTCCCGGTAACTCAATTTTTGTTCAAATTTCATGGTAAGCAGATCTCTCGCATCTTTCGGAAGGAGGGAAATGAAGTGAACCACCCGGTTGATTTTTTCGGATTTTTCCAATTTAGCGACTGGATTGTCCTCGTTATGCGAAGAATCCAGTTTGCCGGCAAAAAAATCGAGTTGTTTTTCTTCTCCTTCCTTCTGGACTCTCTGATGTTTACGCAGATGACTGATGCACAGATTACGAACTGTCCGGTAGAGCCAGGCCTTGGGCTGTTCTATTTTTTCATCTTGCAGGATCATCCTCTTAAAAGCTTCCTGTACCTGATCCCTGGCATCTTCCCTCTCCCGCAGTATTTGATAAGCATATGCGATCAGAGGTGCCTCGAGTTCTTCGAAACACTTTCCAAATTCTTCGATCTGATCTTGGCTCACGGATGTAATGTAAAATCACGGTAACAGGTTGGACGCACCCTGTTGCCGTTTCTTGGATTTTTTCCTGTTTTTTTATTCATTTACCAGGGCGGATACTCGTTCCAGCCCGACCCGCAAAGTCTCTGCAGGGTCTTTGGCCCACCACTCTTCATTGAAGAGCTCTAAGCTTACGGTGCCATCATATCCTTTCTCTTTGAGTATCTTAATTTCCGCCTCGAGGTCGATTTGTCCATCTCCCGGCATGACCCGGTCTGGATCGGTCTGTGTAAGGGCTGCCTTTTGCGGGGCTGCATCATCGATATGATAGTGGCTTATCCGGTCGAGGGGTATGGACAAAAGGTCTGCTTCCGTGGAAGCACTGTTCCAGTTGTGGAAAGCATCCAAAATCAGGGTTGCATCCGGATCATCGGCTTCCTGTACAATTTCCCATGCTCGCTTGAGGGTGTGGACGGATTTGAAAAAACTGATGTATTCAAAGGTCGGTTTGATCCCCTCCTCTCTGCCAATTTGCAGGAGTTCCTTGTACCGTCCTGCCAGGTGTGAGGTTTCAGGATTTTCCAGCGGAGGCGTGGCCACGATATAGGGAGCCCCCAGTCTTGCACCCAGGGCAAAACGCCTTCTGGCTTCATCAAGCACCAGTTGATGTTCCCAACCCTCGA
>JBMYOA010000036.1:0-14494 GCA_049598825.1 Opitutales bacterium
GGGCAGCATGACCGTGAAAGGAACGCTTTCCGTCATCTTGCTGAAGGAAAAGTCGAAAAAGCCTACTTTGAATTAAAAAATGGCAAGAAACATACAGATCCTGCGGAAAAGGCATTCATCTCAACTCTTTGCTTACTCAAGGAAGAAAAAGTAGAACAGGCTTTGATGATGGCGAGAAAAGCAGTCAAGGAAGGTTTGCCATTTGAGCGTTTTCTTGGAGAACCCCGAGAATGGCTTAAACCCTTGCGGGAGATGAAGGAATTTAGCCGATGGGAGACAAGTCTTAATCCTTCGGCTCTGCTTCATGGACCAATGGTTGGGCAGGTAACTGATCTGACCGCAAGCTTCTGGTTCCGAACGGATGGTCCCTGTGAGATTGAAGTTGAAATAACCGGTCATTCGGGTCGGGAGAAAATCACAACATCCAAAGAAGAGGGATTTGTCGGGGTGGTGCATGTGGATGGTCTTCTTCCAAATACTTATTTCGCCTATCGGGTATTCGTAAATGGAGAGGAGTACTTGGACAACTCGAGAGAGTTTGGTTTTCGCACATTTCCTGAACCTCACGAAGGTGCGAGATTCACGATTGCTTTTGGGGGATGTTCGGGTTTTGTCCCCGAGTATGAAAAAATCTGGGAATTAATCGCCGATCACGACCCGAGAGCGATGCTGATGCTGGGCGATAATGTCTACATTGATGATCCGGAAGATGTGAAATGGACTGGAGATTATTGCTACTCCCGCAGACATTCACGGCCGGAGTGGAAGAAGCTTGTGGCTAAAACCTCAATGCATGCAATTTATGATGATCATGATTTTGGGATGGATGATTGTATTCCTGGATCTGAGATTAATTTTCCCAAGTGGAAGAGGCCAGTTTTGGCAAATTTCAATAAGAATTGGAATAATCCACCCGTTGGCGGTGGGCTCGAAAATCCCGGGTGCTGGCAGACTTTCACCCTGGGGCAGGTTCAGGTAATTATGTTGGACTGTCGATATTACAGAGATCGAAAGAAAAAATCCATGCTTGGCCCCGTGCAAAAGAAATGGCTTTTCAAAACTCTCAATGAGTCGGAGGCTACCTTCAAAATAATTGCTTCCTCAGTTCCCTTTTCAGCAGGGATTAAGCCAGGAAGCAAAGACCCATGGGACGGATACCCCGAAGAGCGCGAAGAAATCTTCCGTTTCATAGAAAAAGAAAAAGTAGAAGGAGTTGTCTTGCTTGCTGCCGATCGGCATCGGATTGATTTGCGTAAAACGAAACGACCCGAGGGGTATGATTTGTTTGAATTTGTCAGCGGTCGTCTGACGAACCGTCATGTGCATTCTGTCGTTAAAACCGATGGATTGATTTGGGGGTACAATGAAACCTGCGGCTATTGCCTGCTCCATTTCGATACCAAAGCGAAGAAACCGCAGGTGAAGCTCGAGGCCTATGATAACAAGGGGAAACTTTTGTTCGCCCAAAAAATCAGTGCCCAAGACTTACGATTCGAAAACTGACCTATTGTAACTGATTGAGTATGTCAGCGTCTCCCTTTTGAGAATGGCTGAGTATTTTGCCGCCCTCAAAGATTTGGTACGTTTTCCCGTTTTTCCAACGGCTTACTTTATAAAGGGTGGCAAAATCAAAGTCCGGTGCTTTTCCTCCCTGTCCGCCGACAACCTCTGCTCCTCTCCTTACATTATCCTGCATCCAGGCAGGTAATCGTAAATGAAAGGGGTTTCTTGTTACCTCGCCTTTGTGGTGAGAGAGGGCTGCAACCAGGTCGGCCACTTCCTCTGGGGAATTTTCCACCATCAAATTGGGGTTTTGTATTTGTCCCCAAAATTCAGTCTCGATCAGGGTTACTTCCGCACCAGGGATTTTTTGAAGAGCATCAATGGTGAGCAGATACACACCTAAGTGAGTTCGGTTCCAGTCTGTTGAACTTGGAAAAAAGAGAATGTCTGGATTTATCTTTTCCAGTGATAGGACCAGTTCATCGACCGCATTGGACCAGTGTGCAGGTTCCGCTTCTCTGCTTTCGGGATTGATGTTATCCAATCCGGCCTGACCAAAAGGTAATAAGCTGAAACCGATCCATTTACAGGCAGAGTTTAGTTCTTTTTCCCGCTCCTTTTTTCTTTCAGGATTACTGCCGCAAGTGATTGGTAGAACTAATACTTCCGATCCAGCTTCTCTCATCAGCCTCAGGGGTAGCCCTCCCATTACGCACTCATCATCCGGGTGGGGAGCTAAGAGCAGTACCTTGGGAGCGGTTGGATTCGACTTAACCGGTGCGGGCGATGGCATCTGACCTAGAGGCAAATCATGACCTGCCTTGAAGTTTTTACAAACAGAGTGGACAAATTCACTGTATGGGTTTGAGGAGTCCATTTTTCTAAATATGAACGAAATTTTACCTGTTACGACCAAAATGAGCGAAAATTCAGGATCGAGTAAGAATTTAGTTTTGCAGACATATAGAAGTCGTACTTGTCCATCATTCAAAAAAAGTTAGTATGAATCTTTTGTATGAAAATAACCTATCTTGTTAAATTTATATTTCTGTTGCCTTTACTTTGTGTTGCAAAACCGATTGAGGTTGGAGAGCAAGACATGCCAGAGCTCTCTAACCAAGCTACACCTTTCCGGGGAAAGATTAATCACTCTGGTTACAGCGGGCATACTTGGGTGACATACCCCCATGTGGAAAATCCCGCCAGTTTGGATATGGATCCGCACGGCCGAATTTTTGTTTCGGAAGCCAATCGTTTTTGGTTCGGAGTTCCTGATCTTCGCCGGGCGCGTGAAATGATCCGCGGTGATTTTCGTTCCCGTACCACGGCTGACCGGTTGGCCTTGTATGATGCCCACGCAGATAAACGAGACCGTGCCTGGTATGAGCAAACTCCCGACCGCCTGATCAGGCTGGAGGATAGTGACGGTAATTTTGTTGCTGATAAAAGAACCCTTTTTTCGGATGCCTTTGATAAACCTTTGGATGGGATTGGGTTCTCAGTACTTGCGGAAAGAAATGCGACTTACTTTACCTGTATCCCCGCCTTACGTAAGCTCACAGATCCCAATGATGATGGGGTGGCCGACACCATGGAAAACCTTGTGGAGGGCTTTGGTGTTCGCGTCTCTTTCATTGGTCATGATTTACACGGAATTATCCGGGGACCAGACGGTCGGCTCTATTTTACAATTGGAGATCGTGGTTTTTATGTCGAACGGGAAGATGGTGAAATCTTCGAAGCTTCGGGGAGAGGTGCGGTTTTTCGTTGTGATTCGGATGGGACTAACTTCGAAGTTTATGCGCATGGCTTGAGGAACCCGCAGGAACTTGCCTTTGACGACCAGGGGAATCTTTTCACTTTTGATAATACGGGAGATATTGGAGATAAAGCCCGGGTTGTCTATGTTTTGGATAATACAGACTCCGGTTGGGATATGGCTCACCAGTCACCTCATCATTATGCCAACGCTCTGGACTGGGGGAATTTTAAACTTAACAAATCAGTCTGGGTGGGCGAAAAAATGTTTGAGCAGTATACGCCGGATCAGCCTCAATGGGTTTATCCCCCAATCGGGCATTTGGGGAATGGCCCTTCCGGAGTGGCTTGGCTCTCTGGACAAACTGTGCCAGAGGATTTGCAGGGCGGCTTTTTGGTAACCAATTACCGGGGAGCTCCTAAGAATTCAAATATCATACATGTTTCTTTAAAAGCGAAAGACGCCAGTTTTGAGCTTGGAGAAAACTCGGTCTTTGTGGAAGGTGTCGCTGTTTGTGATGTTGAACATGGCTACGATGGGAATATTTATTTGGCAGACTACGGTGGTGGTTGGTCAGTAAATAAAAATGGAACCATTCAAATTCTTCGCCCGACTGATTCAAAAAGACAAGCAATCGGAAAGGAGACTGCACTTACTTTTAAGAAGGGTTTTAACCAAAGATCGCTTCCGGAACTGGAACTACTTTTAGCACATGAAGATCAAAGGGTTAGGCAGGCTGCTCAATTTGCAATGGTTGCGAAAGGGTCCACTGCTATCAAAACCTTTGCCGAGATTCTGAAAGCAGATGCCGATCCTCATGCACCTCTTCATTCCTTATGGGGATTGGGGCAGTTGTATCGTAATGGAGTCGCTGACGCGGCCTCTCCTCTTCTAGGGAGCCTGACTTCGGATAATGAGGAAATTCGTGCAAATGCGGCCAGAACTTGTGGGGATATCCAATTGGCATCCGCGAGGAAACTGCTTTTGGATTTATTAGATGATCCCAGTCCCCGGGTCATTTCCTTGGCGACGGTTGCCCTGGGCCGAATCGCACCCAAGGGCGATAGAGAGATTGTTGATTCACTCTTCACCCACGCAGCCAAAAACAAAGGAACCGCGTTTGATGTGACTATCCGGCATGCTTATCTTTCTGCCCTTACTCGACTGGCAAAGCCTGATCAAACTCTTGCCCGAGTTAAATCGGATTCCTTTGAGCAGCGTATGCTTTCCCTACTGGTCTGTAGAAGACAGAATCATCCACATCTTGCTCTTTTCTTGAACGACGAGAATGAGGCGATCAAAAATGAGGCCGTTTCCGCCATTTATGATACCGGAGCCCTGGATGGCCCAGCAGGTAAAGAGCTTCTTTCACTCAAGCTGGAAGACTTCCCTTTTCATCAACAGGCCAGACTGGTAGGTGCTTATTTTCGGATTGGTTCAAAGGAATCAGCCAAAGCCCTTGTTGAAACTTGTGCCAATTCGATGCTGAAGGAGGAGTTGAGAATCTTCGCTTTGGAAGCGCTCTTGCGCTGGTCCATACCGATGGATACGGACCCAGTTCTTGGGCATTACCGACCCACTTTGAAAAGCACTTTTTCGCGGACTGAGCTCGTTGCATCTTCGGGAGAAAGTATTCGACAGCTTGTGGAAAAAGAGAAATCCCCAAAGCTTGCTTCCCTTTTGGGCAAATTTGTTATGGAAGCCGGGATTTCAATGGATCCAGTCGTGTTGCGCAAACAGGTCATGGATACGAATCTGAACCCGGAAGTTCGTGCCTCCAATCTTCGATCTCTTCTTAGTCTTAACGAGCCGGCTGATCATTCATTGATCGAAAAGTTGGTGGATGATCCAAGCGAGTTGGTAAGATCCGTCAGTTATGCAGGACTTGTGGAACGGGGACTGGAAAAGTACCAAGAAAGAGTCGTCGTTGCAGTGAAAGAAGATGATCCTGTTGTGGCCCGTGCGATTTTTAAAGTTTTATCTCAAAAGAATCCTCAGATCCTGATTGATATGTGGAAAGTGCGGGAGTTGAATTTAAAAAATGAATTGTGGCTCGATCTCTACCATGCACTCACAGAAAGTCCCGATGAAGAGGCAAGAAAAGTCGCTGCCACCTATGCCGCTGGTGATCCGGGTAGAATTCATGCATTAAGTTTATACGGGGGTAATGCCGGTTCTGGAGAATTAGTTTTCCGTAATCAGGGAGCCTGCCTGCAATGTCATCAAATTGATGGAGAGGGTGGAGAGCAGGGACCTGAATTGAGTTTGGTGGGGGATCGTATGCAACCATCCAAGCTTCTTGAATCACTGGTTAATCCGAATGCGGAGATTTCTCCGGGTTATGGGCTTTCGACTGTGAGTTTAAAGAACGGAGATGCGCAGGTGGGCAGAATCTTGGCGGATGAGGATGACTCCCTGGTTCTTCTATCACCTGACGGAAAGAAGCAGGAACTCAGTAAAGGGGATGTGGCTTCCGTATCTCCACCGATATCCGCAATGCCTCCCTTGGGTATGACTCTCAATCCAAATGATTTGCGTGATTTGATTGCTTATCTGGGTTCCCGAAATAAGGAGTCCATCTCCAGGCTCAAGCGGGAGACGGAACACGGCGAAAAGTAATACTCAACCTTTTCTTAGAGAAAAGGGTCTACTCGAAGTACTTTGGCTTTTTTAGGTTCCTTTTTGGGGCGTGCATTGGCCAATAGAGGATTTTTGGGGGTATCTTTACCCACCCGCACGCTATGCGGATCCATGGAGTAAACCTTAGGCTGAAAGCTCTTGCCCTGTACCCGTACTGTGTAAAGAACTTCCTTCGTTTTGTCATTGATCACCTGAACGACAGGGTTGGGTTTCGAAAAGGATAATTTGGGTAACCATCCTTTTACTTTTCTGCCATCGTTTTGGGTCATCTTCACGGTGACGGGCCAACCGGGAAATTGAGCTTTGTCCCCATCCGAAACTTTTGCAAACCGGGGCCAGCATTCAAAGGTAATGGTCCGGTTTTTCTTATTGAATTTGGCGACGCCAAATCCATCTGCTCTTTTTAATTCGTTGTTTCGATCCTCGGGGTTGGCATAGGCATGCATCGTGATCAGGTTTCCGAGCCCGTCTGAAAAGTCTCCGGTCCATGGGAGGGGAGAGTTCGGGATCGGGCGGGGGCCTGGTTTTTCATTTTCAGGTTTCCACCAGCGTCCATAGATGGTGTTGACGATGGCTGGACTGGTAAACGCAAAAGGGCCATCCCGGTGTTGTTCCACACCGTGCTGTACCACCACCGCGAGGTGCTGATCGCCGCATAAATGAGGTGCCCAGGCTTTACGTAATTCGTAGAGGGCTTTATTGCGCCCGGTCTGTGGCCAGGCATTGCTGTCAAGATCTGCTAGCAGACGATTAGTGGGACCTCCATGAATGTGAACCGCTCCACAGAACGCAGTCTGGGAAAGGGCCGCTTTCATTTGAGCACCCTCCCAATCCTGACTCCATTGAGAAAGAAATTTCAATTGGCGATCCCCAAGCAAGACAAGTCCATCGAGATCCACCGCTTTTCTGTCATATTTGGGATCGTTGATATGATCGGGGCGGGGACCCATCTTGGGGATTTTTCCCGCAGGACCGGTCTTGAATTTTCGGTCTTCTAAAATCGCAAAATCTATGCCACCCACGCGGAGTCGGGTAAAGTAAACTTCCAGTCCTCTTTTTACCTTCTTAGGATCCACCGGGTCGGGTAAGTGCCAAGTTTGCTGTCTTTGCACCATGTTGACGTAGGGAATGGGGTAGAAATATCCGCCACTGTTTCCCGCAGGAGAAGTCGCTACAATCCCACTTTCACCCCATAAGTTTGCCTGCCCCACATCATGGTCATCAGGAATGGTCACCGTGGGCCGGTCTTTCATTAAATCCCTGAATTGCAGACCAAATTCGATCCAGCCAGCGGTGTGCTGGGTATGATGGTAGGTCTGATCACCGGCAAAGAAAAGCATGTCGGGGTCGATCGCTTTGAGATTTTCAATAATCATTGGTCGCGGCCCTTTGGTTCGGCTTGAGTTGCAGGATAGATTTCCAACCACGATCGTTTCCTGATTAATGGGGTCTTTACGGATTACTCCCTCGAAAAGAGCCTTTTCCCCGTGTCTGACACGATAGGGAATGTTCTTGGTCGAGTCCCAGTTTTTTACTCTGAAGTGAGCGGTCCATCCAGGGTAAGTGATCTTTACTTTGGCAATCTCTTTCCATTCTTTTCCTTGCTTTGTTTCCAGTCGTACTTCTCTGGATTCCTTCGGCATAAGGGGATACAACTGACCGGTGAGTTTCAGTGTCCCCGCATCCACGGTGTATAGGGCAAAGGCAACGACCTGATCCCTTGGGACATTCATTTCAATGATTTGCTTGGGAGCTTTGCCTTTCTTTTTTGCAGAGGTGTCTACAGGTTTGGCCCGCGTCCACCATTCACCCGTTGACATATGGTCGAGGTTGGGGAATTTGTCTCCAAATAATACTTTGGAATCTGGTTCAGCATTGGAAATGCCGAGCAATAGGAACAGGCAACTTAGCGAGGTAAGAAAGAATTTCATGGATGTACTTGAAGATGAGAGGAAGGCCTTTTCAAGATAAAAAAAGGAATTGAGTTATAATACAATGCCGCCTTTCGGCTAGATTGGCTGAAATCATCCCAACTGGCAGGAATACCGATGACAGAGACTAGCCCATCGAACCTATCCGCCATTGGCGTGGAGATTGTCCGACTTTTTTGCGAAACCACCTGGCGAAGTAATTGGGGTCGGCAAAGCCGCAATTCCATGCGATTTGGGAAATCGGGAGGGTGGGATTTTTTAATTCATCAAAAGCACGATTTTGTCGGATTTCATTTAACAGGGTACTCAGATTGAGGGTGGATTCCTGTCGAATTTTGCGATTCAGGGAACTGAGATCCTCATCGAGAATCGAGGCCAACTCTCCAGCCGACTTGGGGATGATTTCAAGATTTTGTAAAAGGCTTCTGATTTTTTGGGTAACGGGTAGAACTTTTCTTTCCTTTTTCTTTTCGAGTTCACCCAAGAGAATTGAAAAAATTTTGAGAATATCCGAAGAAAGTTGAATATTCTGGACCGGGGTCAGATCAACGGATGCGATCATCTGATTGAGAGTCCTTTCGACTTCTGAGAGTCTTTCCGCACTGATCACTTTTTCTGCTTTTGAGGTCCCCGGCACTTTCTTTTCCTTAAAGTTAATCACTAATGAGAGGGGAGGGCTTTTCATCGATTTGACAAAGCCATGAGTCCTGCCCGGGGGAAAATATAGAAGAGAGCCTCTCCTTACCTGTATAGGTCTCTGGCTTACTGTTTGAACTCCTTGTCCCCTCAAATAAAGGAGTAGCTGTGAGTGGGTGTGCGTGTGTTCTTCGACCAGGTCGCTTTTTTCTGTATGCCGATGGTGCGAAAATCGCAGGATGGAATAACCCGGTATTGCGATCCGTAAATCTTCCCAAAAAAGAGGCTGAAACTTATCCATTAGATAAAGACAAAATTATTGTCTGAAAAATGCTACTTTTGCAAGTTCCGTGCTAACAGTTCTTTAAAATAGCTGGTATAATGCAATCATGATTAGGAACGCCGAAGAGTTAACACCTGATACAAAATGGAAGGAAACGGTCTGGTCTTGTGCCCGCGAAGAAGATCTTGCTGATTCTGTTTCCAATCCCCGTCTTTGCGTTGCGGCCTTGCTTCCTTTTCATCATCGAAAACCCGATTGGCGAAGCTTTGAAAGAATGCTGGTTTGGATGAGCGACTGTGCACATCATTTTGGAGTTGAGATCACTTATGTTCTCAATGCAGACACCGGTTATGTCTTCAATCTATCTGAAGAATTGTATGAGGAAGTCATTATCCGGTTTAGATCTCTCTACCCTGACGCCTCTTTTATCAGTGGGGTCACCGCGGTGGGTGCGTCTCCTGAAAATTTTGAAGCATCATGTTATCATCCACATCTTGATATCGCTCAGAATTACCAGCCAAGCGAAGTGATGATTATGACCTCACAGGCACTCAATGCCCTGGGGTCGGAAAAGAGAAGAGATGCTTATTTTCAAATTGCTGAGAACATTAAAGTACCCGCACTGGTGCATGCGTTGGAGCCCGCATTCGTTCCCTGGGCAACCCCATTTGATCCCTGGCTCCTTCATCAATTGGCGGGACATGAGAAATTCGTGGGTGGCAAAATTTCCACCTTGGACGAACCTCATTTTCTCTATTGGGCTGCGATGTGCCGGGATCTTGGATTGAACTTTGTTCCCCATAGTGGTGATGATTTTGGTATCGCTTCTGCCATAAAAATGGGCCTGCCACTCTTGATTGGAGCAGGAGTATCTGCCTGCCCACTGATCTGTGCTGCCAAAAAGTACTGGAGGAAAGAAAGCTTTGATTCGAGGGTGTATAAGTTATTTGAAGCATTTCAATCATTGGAAGATTCGGTTTTCCGTTTGGATACCAAGGGAAGTGCTGCAGGGTATAAACACAGCACGGCTGAGATTCTGAAGTTACTCGGTATTATCGAAGAAGCAGCGATTCACCCGGATTGTCCTGATTTGCGAAGTGAGGACGAGGCGGAGAGGATGAAGGAAGCTCTTATTCGCCCCATGCGAATGGCACAGAGAATGAAAATCCCCTATTACTCTTTTCCCTCATGAAGGCCGAACCCCTCAAAGACTTTTCACGCCTATGCGTTCACACCATTACCACAAAAGGGTGGGAACTAGAAGAGGCCATTGATCGTTATGCTGAGGCAGATGTATCCGGAATCACCGTTTGGAGGCAATGGCTGGATGGTCGTGATCCTGCGGTCGCAGGTGAACGGATTCGGGCTGCTGGACTGGAGGTTGTGTCGTTATGCCGGGGAGGATTTTATCCCGCCTTGGAGGAGAAATCCCGAGAAGAGGCAATTAAAGATAATAAGCAAGCGATCGAAGACGCTGCTGCGATGGGTGCACCGCTGGTTGTTTTGGTATGCGGTGCAATACCCGGCCAGTCCCTTGTTGAATCGAGGAAACAAATCACTGATGGAATCGCCGCCACACTCCCACTCGCTGAATCGCTGGGGGTCAAATTGGCGATCGAGCCCCTTCACCCGATGTATGCCGATGACCGGTCGGCGATCAATACCTTAGCCTCGGCCAATGATGTATGTGATGAATTGAATCATCCCCTGGTCGGAATAGCCTTTGATGTGTATCACCTCTGGTGGGATCCCGATCTGGCCGCCCAAACCAAGCGGACAGCCGAGGCCAAGCGACTCTTCGCCTATCATGCCTGTGATTGGATGACCCCAACCACTGATTTACTTAATGATCGTGGACTGATGGGGGAGGGGTGCATCGACTTGCGGGCAATCCGAGGAATGGTGGAGGGGGCCGGTTTTGAAGGCATGATCGAAGTCGAGGTTTTCTCCAACCGATGGTGGGAAAAACCAACTGAGGAATTTTTACAGGCGATCAAACAATCCTATTTGAACCACACTTAATCTACTATGAAAGAACATAAACTTGGCATTATCATGAATGGCGTCACCGGACGCATGGGAACGAATCAGCATCTTATCCGTTCGATCTGTGCGATCCGGGATCAGGGAGGAATTCAGGTTTCTCCGGATGAGGTGATTACGGTCGACCCAATTCTGACTGGTCGAAATGAGAATAAGCTTGAAGCACTCGCCGACAGAACGGGAGTCAAACGCTTTACCACCAACTTGGACGAGGCATTAGCAGATTCGGGGAATCAAATCTTTTTTGATGCCAGTTCCACCCTTCATCGTTCTCGTTTTGTGGAGATGGCGGCCAAGGCCGGGAAGGCCATCTATTGTGAGAAGCCAACGGCGGTAACGACTGAGGAAGCACTCCGTCTTGCCCAACTTTGTGAGGACGCCGGAGTCAAGAATGGAGCCGTGCAAGATAAGTTATGGTTGCCCGGAATCCGTAAACTCAAGACTTTAATCAATCAGGGCTTTTTTGGAGAAATTCTCTCTGTCCGGGGAGAATTTGGCTATTGGGTTTTTACCGGGCATGATCAGGATCAGCCAGCGCAGCGACCCAGTTGGAACTACCGTAAAGAGGATGGTGGAGGCATTATGATCGATATGCTCTGTCACTGGCGCTACCTCGTTGACAATGTGTTTGGTCCGATCAAAAGCATATCCTGCCGTGGAGCGACTCATGTAACCGAGAGAGTGGATGAGCAGGGGAATAAATACCCATGCACGGCGGATGATTCCTGTTATGCAACGATGGAACTGGATAACGGGATCATTTGCCAGTTTAACAGTTCATGGACGGTAAGGGTACGCCGGGATGATCTTTTTGTGATGCAGGTGGATGGAAGCAAAGGTTCGGCGGTGGTCAATCTTCGCGGTTGCCAGATCCAGGGTCTGGGTGTGACTCCCAAGCCCGTATGGAATCCGGATATTGAACAACCAATCAATTTTTATGAGGGTTGGTCTGAAGTGCCGGATGCCACCACCTATGACAATGCCTTTAAAATCCAGTGGGAACTTTTTTTACGCCATGTGGCTTTGGATGAACCTTTTCCATACGATTTGAGATCAGGTGCGAAAGGAGTTGAGCTTGCAGAACTTGGATTACGATCATGGGCGGAGCGTAAGTGGATTGATCTGTAATTTTTTCAGTTCTATGTTCTAGGGTTGGCATTTGCTTGGACAGTCGTAAATTATTTTAGCATGAATTCTTTAAGGTTTATCATTTTTGTAAGCTCTTTGTTTGTAGGTTCGCTTGGCATTGCCCAACAAGGAGACAAGGCGAATGAGAAAGACATCATATCCTCTCTTAATTGGAAAAAATGGTCTCCTGATGTGGTGCCCGTATTCACTGCGGAGGAATCCCTTGCCCAATTTAAAGTGGCTCCGGGTTTCAAAGTTGAACTGGTCGCAGCAGAACCCATGGTCAAGGATCCTGTTTTCGTCGACTGGGATGACGAGGGTAGGATGTGGGTTGGAGAATTAAGAACCTACATGCGCGATCTGGATGGAACCGGAGAAAACGAGCGTATGAGCCGGGTGATGGTATTGGAAGATACGGACAAGGACGGGGTTATGGACAAGGCGACTCCCTTTGTTGATGATATGGTTAATGTTCGATGTATTGCTTTCGTTGAAGGTGGAGTACTGGTGGTTGAGTCGGGTGCTTTGTGGTTGTGTAAGGACAAGGATGGAGACCTTCGATGTGATGAAAGGGAAAAGCTCATCGATTTTGCCACCGCTGCCCACAGTAATATTGAGCATGCAGAAAACGCCCTTCATTATGCCCTGGATAACTGGATGTACAATTCGAAGTCTTCCCGCAAGCTCGCGTGGCGGAAAGGGAAACTGATCGAGATGCCGGCAAAAGCCAGGGGCCAGTGGGGTATGGCCAGTGATGCATATGGTCGCCTGTATTTTAACGCAAATAGTAACTGGTTCGAAGTGGACTGGGCGACATATGACCGTCAATGGCCGAGCAAAGGCTCCAGTGTGAAACCTCCGACCAATCGTGTGTTCGGTATCCGTCCAAACACCGCCCTTAATCGGAATTACCGGCCCGGGCGTATTTTGGAGGACGGCCGGGTTGCCAGCGTCACGACCATAAGTGGTCTGGCGGTGCACAGTCATGGAGCGTATGGCGAGGAATGGGAAGGTGCTATTTTCTCGATGTCTCCCGGAACTAACACGGTGGGTGCGTTTCTTCCCGAAAAACCATTCCCCGCATCTGATAAATATGTTCATCAACTCTATCCCGATGCGATTTGGAAAGAACGGGAATTTCTTGCCAGTACGGATGAACGTTTCCGTCCGGTCAATGCATCGATGGGACCCGATGGTTGTCTCTATGTGGTTGATTTTTACCGGGGAGTGATTCAGCACAAGCGATTCCTCACTTCCTATCTCCGGCGTCAATCGGCCGAGCGTCAGTTGGATAAACCGATTGGACTGGGGCGTATCTATCGGATCGTTCCTGAAAAGCATCAGAAAGTAAAAGCACCCGATGGATTGGTTGCAGGTCTTTCGCATCCTTATCTTTGGTGGCGTTTGCGTTCGCAGAAACGAATTGTGGAGGGGGACCGACAGGATCTCGCTGAAGAGATTCAAAAATTGGCCACTTCTCAGACTCCAAATTCTCATGCGCGCGTTCATGCGTTGTGGACTCTTGCCGGGTTGGGAAGACTGAATGAAAAGACCGTTGCTCAGGCAATGAATGACAAGGACTGGTTTGTATCCATGACAGGTTTACGCCTGGCGGGTGAGAGCAAGGGAGTTGCGGATTTCTTTCCGGATGAATTTAAGCCATCAGCTGAAAAGGTTGCTTCTCGTCAACAAATACCTGCGGTGCTTTCCTCCTATGCCGGTTTGCTCGGTAAATCAGGTTACCCCCTTCGCTCGGTCAAGGTTTACAAGGATAAGGAAGCTGACTGGGTGAAAAGAGACAAAAACCTGCTTTCTGCTTATCGCAAGGGAAGAGACCAATATGTTGTTAGTTGCGGAGCCTGTCATCAGGCGGATGGAAAAGGACTACCCAATATGGCCCCTACATTAGCAAAGAGTGATTGGGTTACTGGAGATGCTAAGCGCCTGATCGGGGTTGCTGTTCACGGACTGATGGGGCCAATCAAGGTAAACGGAAAGCCCGTTACTGGAGTGCCACCGATTATGCCCCCCCATGGTTTTATGAAGGATGAGCAATTAGCGTCTATCCTTACCTATGTCCGAAATGCATGGGGCAATCAGGGAAAAATGATATCAACGGAAGATGTAGCCGATTACCGTAAGAGTGAAGCTGAGAGGGTTAGTCCTTGGACTGAGTCTGAGTTCTAAATTACTTAAATAAAAAATTTGTAGCGAGAAGGTGGATTATTTTACCACCATGATTCCCCTCATCATGGCGAAATGACCGGGGAAGGAACAGACAAACTGATAATCGCCAGGCTCGGGTGCGGTGAAAGTTAAGGTTTCATTTTCACCTGGTCCAAGTAGTTTAGTTGCGGCAATCACATCCTCCATGCTTCCTTCAGGAAGAGCATTGGTCGCACTCGCTCCTAAACTCATCACCTTCTGTCCAAATTTCAGGGAGCTGATTCCTTTTTTAAGAATTACTAAATTATGTCCCATGGCAATCTTGGGAAGCTTACCAATGTTTTTGAATTCAAGCTCTACTTTCTCTCCGGATTTTACCGTAAATTCCCGCTTATCAAACTGCAT